>DATMZZ010000305.1:0-13528 GCA_035573175.1 Allostellaceae bacterium | reverse complement strand
GCCGGTGGTCTGGGCCTCGACCTGCAAATACGCGGCGGCGCATCCGGCGGTGATCAAGGCCTTCCGCGCCGGCCTCGCCGACGCGGCCGAGTATTACAAGGCGCATCCCGAGATCGGCGCCGAGACGTTGGGGCATTACATCAAGCTTCCGCCAGAGGCGCTGAAGAACGTTCCGATCCCGCCGGCGACGGCGACGGTCGACGCATCGCAGATCCGCTATTGGGTCGATATCATGCGCCAGCAGAAGATGCTGACCAAGGCGATCGATCCGGCGACGGTAATGGTGCCGTAGCACCCTCTATCAACGTCATTGCGAGGAGGGTGTCAGCCCGACGAAGCAATCCAGAGGTCGCACGCGTTGTCCTGGATTGCTTCGCTTCGCTCGCAGTGAGGCGTTAATATCTCATCGAGCAATGACGTGAGGGAAATATGTACACGCTCTCGGTCGCGGTCGATGTGAATCCGCCGGGCGTCACGCCGCGTCTCACACAGGATCAAGTCTGGCGCGGCCTGATGATTAAGGCCGAGAACGCGGTGCTGTTCGTGCCGCGCATGCAGGCCTGCACCGTGATCGAGCGTTGGAGCGACGGGCTGCTGCGCGAGGTCGTTAACGACGGAAATCGCTTCCAGGAAAAGATCACCTTTGCGCCGCCCGTCGAGGTGTTGTTCGAGCGCGTCGGCACCGAAGACAATGCCGGCTGGATCACCAATGTGATCAGCGAAAGCGAGCATGGGCTGCTGCTGACTTTCACTTTCGCGGTCAATCTTCCTGGTGCCGCGCCCGGCACCGCGGAAGAGCGCGCGAAGGGCGAGGCGATGAAGGAGTCTTATGTCGGCGCCGTCAAAGCGACGCTCGCCCGCGTCCGGCAATTGGTCGGCGAGGGAAAGCTGTAATTATTTCTTCGTCGGATCGTCCGATACGCGGACGATCACCTTGCCGAACGTGTCGGCTTTGAGCATCGCCATGAAGGCGGCGGGTGCGTTGGCGAGGCCGTCGACGAACTCCTCGCGGTAGCGGAGCTTGCCTTCGCGCAGCCATTGCCCGGCCTCGCGTTGGAACTCGCCCATCTTCGCGAAATGATCGCCGATGACGAAACCTTGGATGCGCAGCCGCTTGCCCAGCGTCGCGAGCAGCAGCGCCGGCATCTTGTCGGGGACGACGGCGCGTTCGGTGGCATTGTATTCCGACACGGTGCCGCAGATCGGCACGCGCGCGAAGCGGTTGAGTAGCGGAAAGACCGCGTCGAACATCGCGCCGCCGACATTCTCGAAATAGACATCGACGCCATTGGGGCAGGCGGCTTTGAGCGCTTCGGCGAAATCCGGCCGCTTGTAATCGACCGCATGGTCGAAGCGCAGCTCGCTCGTGACGAAGTCGCATTTCTTCGTGCCACCCGCGATGCCGATAACGCGGCAGCCCTTGATCTTGGCGATCTGTCCCGCGGCGGATCCGACTGCGCCGGAAGCGCCGGAGACGACGACCGTCTCGCCATGCTTCGGCTGGCCGATATCGATCAGGCCGACATAGGCGGTGAAGCCGGTGATCCCGAGGATATGCAGCGGCGCGGTAATCGAGCCGCGCGACGGATCGAGCTTCGGCAGATTGGCAGCCTGGGTATTGGCGGCGCTGACCGCCGACTTGCCGTCCGAGATCATGTAATCGGCCCAAATTCCCTGCATGACAAGGAGATCGCCGGGCGCGAAGCCGGTGTTGTTCGATTTGACCACGACGCAGACGGTGCGCGCGCCGAGCGGCTTGCCGATCTCGAAAGCCGGCCAGTAGGAACCCTCATTCATGCGCAAGCGAATGACCGGATCGAGGCCGAGATAGACGGTGCGCAGCAGCATCTCGCCGGGACCCGGTTCGGGGATCGGCGTCTCGACGATGCGGAAATTCGCGGCCGTTGGCGCGCCTTGCGGCCGCGACGCGAAAAGCACCTGCGTATTCTTGTTACCGGCCATGATCGCTCCCCTTCGCGAGGCGCAGTCTATACGTTCTCGTAGAAGGCCGCTGCAAATCCTGCTTTGTCGCGCGCGGCCCGGTTGAAGGGCGGCTTCAGCCCGCCGCGATGATAGCGCCGCACGAGATCGCGATAGGTTTCGACCGGGTCCACGCCATGCCGCTCGCATTCGAAGCGAAACCAGCGCTGGCCGGCGGCGACATGCTCGACCTCTTCGCGATATATGGTCTCGAGCGCGGTGACGCTCGCCGCGTCGTCCTGGCGGCGCAGCTTCTCGATCATCTCCGGTGTCACATCGAGGCCGCGCGCCTCGAGCACCAGCGGCACGATCGCGAGCCGCGCCAGGAGATCATGCGCGGTGGCCTGTGCGGCCTGCCACAGCCCGTCATGCGCCGGCAGATCGCCATAGGCGGAGCCGAGCGCTTCGAGCCGCGCCGAAACGAGCGCGTGATGCGTGGCTTCTTGATCTGCGACCGCGACCCAATCGTCGAAGAATGCGCGCGGCAGATCGGTCGAGGCGAAGCGCGCGATCAAATCCCAGGCAAGGTCGATGGCGTTGAGCTCGATATGGGCGACGGCGTGCAAAAGCGCGACGCGATGAGCAAGAGATCCGGCACCGCGCCGCCGCGGCATCTCGCGCGGGTCTTTGAGCTCGGGCTTCTCCGGCCGCGCGGGCCGGTCGGGCGGGGCGGTGTCGCCGATCTCGGCGATGGTGCCGTCGCGCCATGCCGCGGCGAAGCGATGCGACAGCGCGACCTTTTCCGCCGGTATCGCTGCTTTCAGCACCGCACAGGCGGCTTCTGTTAGCGACGTGCTCAAGACCTATTCACCGTGGAAGCACGGAGACAGGCAGACGAAGACAGCGGCCGCGAGGCGGTCGAAAACAATCTTCTTCGTGCTCTCCGCGTCTCCGTGGTTCATCTATTTCCCGCTGACCGCTTTCATCACTTCGTCGGCATGGCCCGGGACCTTCACCTTGTGCCAGACCTGCTCGATCTTGCCTTTCTCGTCGATCAGGAAGGTCGCGCGCTCGATGCCCATATATTTGCGGCCGTAGAGGCTCTTCTCGACCCAGACGCCGTATTTCTCCGTCACCTTGCCTTCGCTATCCGAGGCGAGGGTGAAGGGCAGCTTGTATTTCTTCTTGAACTTGTCGTGGCTGGCGACGCTGTCGCGCGAGATGCCGATCACCGTCGCATCCATCTTCTTGAAGCGCGGGAACATCTCGCCGAAGGCGCACGCCTCTTTGGTGCATCCGGGCGTGTCGTCTTTCGGATAGAAATACAGAACGACTTTCTGACCTTTGAGGTCGGAAAGCTTGATCTTGCCGTCGCCGTCGGTCGGCAGGGTGAAATCCGGCGCCTTATCACCGATCTCGAGACTCATGTTCAGCCCCCTCGCTGGAATGGCGGGAAAATAACAAAAGGCTTTGCGCGGGCAAAGTCGGGGCAAATGAGGCGTTTGCCGCGCTGCTGCAACAATTGGATCGGCCGCCGCTTTTACCCGTGCATGCATGTGTCGAGCGTTTCCGCCAGCCTCGTCCAGCCGCGCCTGATCCGGCCGCGCGCCAAATCGCGGCGCCGGCCGGTAGACATTTTGCCGCTCGATCCCGTGGATGCGGCCGATGCGGCGGGGCTGCATTACGTCAATCCGGAGGGCATCGGCATCCGGCGGCTGCCGAGCGGACGCGGCTTCGTCTATCGCGACACGGACGGCAAGCTCATCCACGACGAAGCGACGCTGGCGCGCATCCGCTCGCTCGCGGTCCCGCCGGCCTATCGCGATGTCTGGATCTGCAAGGACGCGAAGGGGCACATACAGGCGGTGGGTCGCGACGCGCGCGGCCGTAAGCAGTATCGCTATCACCCGCAGTGGACGACGGTCCGCGATGCGGCCAAATACGGCAAGCTTCTGCTCTTCGCGCGGGTGCTGCCGCAAATCCGCGCCCGGGTGGAGCACGACCTGGCGCTGTCGGGGTTGCCCCGGGAGAAGGTCCTAGCGGCGATCGTGCGGCTGCTCGAGCGGACGCTGGCACGGGTCGGCAACAAGGAATATGCGAAGACCAACAAAAGCTTCGGCCTGACAACGCTGCGCAACCGCCATGTGCGCGTGAAGGGTCGACAGATCGTTTTCGATTTTCGTGCCAAGCACGGTATCCATCGACATATCGATCTCGAAGACCGCCGGCTCGCGCGCATCGTCAAGAAATGCCAGGAACTGCCGGGACAGGAGCTCTTCTGCTACCTCGATGAGGAGAATACGCCGCGCAGCATCGCTTCCGAGGATGTGAACGCCTATCTGCGCGACATCACAGGGGAGGAGATCACGGCGAAGGATTTCCGTACCTGGGCCGGCACCAAGCTCGCCGTGGTCGCACTCCGGCACATCGGCGGCTTTGCGAATAAAGGTGCCGCGAAGAAGAATGTCCTGCGCGCGATCGAAGCGGTGGCAAAGATGCTCGGCAATACGCCCGCGATTTGTCGCAAATGCTACATTCATCCTGCGGTGCTCGATGGCTACAGCGAGGGTAAGCTCGATTCCTTGCTGAAGCCGGGACGCGCGCGGGCGGGAAGAGGGCTCGGTGCGGATGAGGTCGTGCTGGTGAGATTCCTCAAAGCAGCCGCGAGAAAATGACGGCCGAACTGTCGACGCTCGCGCGCGGGGCGCGACGCGAATTTCGCATCACCGCGGGTCTGCGCGCCGGCTACACCGCCGAGGGTGTGCTGTTCGATGTCGGGCAAGCCGTCGCGATCGTCGAGCGCTGGGTTGCGGAACGACAACGGCGCGGCTTGCCGACCCTTTCCGGCATGATGACCCGCGGCGAGATCATCTATGCGAAAGACGGCGTGGCGCAGCGCGAACCGGTGGCTATCTTCTCGGGCGAGATACCGCCGATCGAGCCGGAGCCGAGCGATGCGGAGATCGAAGCGGCGCTCGACGAGCTCGGCGCGCGGCTCGCCGAAGGCCTGTTGCAGGAGGAAATCTCGATCGCCTATTGCGGCGAAGTCTGGATCATGCGACGCGCTGGCGGAGCTTCATGAAGCAGACGCCGCCGTTTTATCGCGCGCCGCGGCGGCGGCTGGTTGGACGATGATTTCCGTGTAGCGCGCGAAGGCCTGCTGCGCTGCCGCCCGCATCTTTTCCTTGAGCGTGGGAAAGTCTACCGCGTCCGCGCCGGCTGCGAGCAGTGCTTTGAGTGCCGGCGTCGCGGCGTCTTCGTCGAACGGCTCTTCGGCGGTGAGCTTCACCAGGCCTTGTACGTCCCGCCATATCGCGAGCGCGCCGATGAGATCGTCGGCGGCATCGCGCGCGAGGCTGCCGCCCGCCATCAGCTTCTTGAGTGCCGACAGCGTGTTGACCTCGAGCAATTTCGGCTTCGCCGCGGCATCGCGCAGTTGCAGGAATTGCACGATAAATTCGATATCGACGAGCCCACCGCGGGCATGTTTCACATCCCAGATTGCCGTATTGCGATGCTCATCGGCGATACGCTCGCGCATGTCGTTGACCTCGAGCGCCAGCTTCGCGGGTTCGCGCGGGCGTTTCAGCACCTCGGCGATCATGCTCGTTACTTGATCGGCGAGAGGCTTGGGGCCGGCGATGAGGCGGGCGCGGGTCAGCGCCATCTGCTCCCAGGTCCAGGCAGCTTCGTCGTGATAGCGGCGGAAAGCAGAGAGCGAAGTCGCGAGCGGGCCGGAGGTGCCGGAGGGCCGAAGCCGCATATCCACCTCGTAAAGCGAGCCTTCGGACGTCAGCGTGGTCAACGCATTGATGTAGCGTTGCGTTAGCCGCGCATAATAGGCCGGCGGCGGGAGCGGCCGTTGGCCATCGGACTGCTCGGCATCCTCGTCGCAGTCGTAGATCAGGACGACATCGAGGTCCGAGGTCGGCGTCATCTCGCGGCTGCCGAGCTTGCCGAGCGCCACGACGACCATCGCGCCGCCTTTGAGCGCACCATGGCTCTTCGCGAAATCGGCAGTGACGCGCGGCAGCAAGGCGGCGAGGGCGGTCTCTGCGATATCGGCATAGGCGGCACCGGCCGCTTCGCCATCAAGCCGGTGGCGCAGAAGCTGGACGCCAACCTGAAATTTGTGGTCGCTGACCCAGCGCCGCGCGAGATCGAGCAGCTCTTCATAATGCGCCGCGCGATCGAGCATCGCCTCCAATTCGGCGACGAGCTCGCGGCGCGGCGGCGGTGGATCGAAGAAATTCGCGGTCAGCACGGCATCGAGCAACGCCGGCCGCTTCGCCACGGTCTCGGCGAGGCGCGTGCCTGCGCCCATGATCTCGGCGACAAGGCTCAAAATGCCGGGGTTGTTGTAGAAGAGCGAGAAGAACGGCACGCCCGCTGGCAAACGGCCGAGAAATTCGTCGAAGCGCATGAAAGCGCTGTCGGGATTGGGGGTCGCGCCGAAAGCCGCGACCAATCCCGGCACCAGCTCGGTCAGCAACTCGCGAGCCCGCGCGCTGCGCGTCGCGCGATAGCGGCCGTGATGCCAGTTGCGGATGATCGCGGCAATCGCAGCAGGGTCGCTAAAGCCGAGATCGCGCAGCG
Organism: Allostellaceae bacterium; assembly: GCA_035573175.1. GTDB lineage: Bacteria > Pseudomonadota > Alphaproteobacteria > ATCC43930 > CGMCC-115725 > CAIKMD01. The sequence goes on along the minus strand of DATMZZ010000305.1, from coordinate 7,012 downwards.
TCTTCAGCGTTTCGGGATCGTCCTCGGTGCCGGTGAAGACGAGATTGCCCGGGGCGGCGAGGCTCGGGGCCTCCTCGAAAAGCCGCGCATAGAAAGCCTCGACCGCGCTGAGCTGCGCGGTGAGCGCCTCGGCGAAAAGCGTCGCATCGGCAAAGCCCATCAGCACGGCGACACGATGGAGCGCCGCCGGATCGCTGGGCACGCTATGCGTCTGCGCATCGTCGATCATCTGCAAACGATGCTCGAGCTTGCGCAGGAAATGATAGGCGACAGTCAAAGCGTCGCGGGCATCGTCGCCAATGAGGCCCGCGGCCGCGAGTGCATCCAGCGCCTCGATCGTGCCGGCACGCCGCAGCTCCGGTTTGCGGCCACCCCAGATGAGCTGCTGCGTTTGGGCGAAGAATTCGATCTCGCGAATACCGCCGCGGCCAAGCTTGATGTCGTGACCGGCGACGGCGATGCGCCCGCCGCCCCGATGCGCATTGATCTGGCGCTTGATCGAATGAATATCCTCGATCGCCGCGAAATCGAGATTCTTGCGCCAGAGGAAGGGCCTGAGCTCGCCCAGGAAGGCGAGCGCCGCATCACGGTCGCCGGCTACCGGCCGCGCCTTGATGAACGCCGCGCGCTCCCAATTCTGGCCGGCGCTTTCGTAGTAGGTAAGGGCGGCGCGGGTCGCAACGGCGGGCGGGGTTGAGCCGGGGTCGGGGCGCAGGCGGAGATCGGTGCGGAAGACGTAACCATCCGCGGTGCGCTCCGCCATCATTCGCACCAGCTCTTGCGCGATCTGCGTGAAGAAAGCCTGTACGCCGCGCGTGCCGCGATAATCGGTGCGCTCGCCATCGAACAGCACGATGAGATCGATATCGCTCGAATAGTTGAGCTCATGCGCGCCGAGCTTGCCCATGCCGAGCACGATAAGCCCGCTTTGCTCAATCGCTTCCGTTGCGATCTCGCCGCTGGCCGCCGCACTCGCCAATAGATGGCGCACAACGATGTCGAGCGCGCACTCCGCGAATTCGCTGAGCGCGCCGGTGACCTGGCTTAATTCCCACCGGCCGGCGAGATCGGCAAGAGCGATGGTGAGCGCGGCGCGGCGCTTGGCGACGCGCAGCGCTGTCATCACCGCGGCGCGCGCGGGCAAGCTCGCTACTTCGTGATTGAGCCCGTCCAGAATCTCGGCGAAAGTAGCGTCGAGCCCCTGTTCGGCGAGCCGTATCACGAATCCCGGTTCTTTGAGACAGGTTTGGGTGAGGTACGGGCTGTTACCGAAAACCGATAAGAGCAGCCGTGCGCCTGCGGTGTCCTGGGCGAGCGCGCGCATCGCTTCGGCCAAGGTTGCGTCGCTTGCGTCGTCCGCCGCCTCGCGCCAGCGCGCGAGGCCGATGGCCGCGGCCGATTCATCCGCGGGCGACGGCAGCGCCTCGAAAACGGAGAGCGAGGAAAATGGTACCGGCATCAAACGACGCTCATGACAGGACGCATAAAGACTTAGAGCATTTCGGCGCTTGGGGGAAACCTCCCTGCTCAAGATGAATCGCATCGCGCTCTGATATGTACCGGGGTATGCACCGTGGCCTTCGCATCCTGATCCGCATCTTGGCGGCGTTGGTCGCCGGCATCGCCGTGGTCGGCGGTTTCGGTGTCTGGCTGCTCTGGCAGGGGCCGATCTCACTCGATTCTGTCGCGCCGCTGATCGCGGCAGCGCTGTCGCGCGATAACGGCGTCACCGCGACGGTCGATCACACGCTTCTCAGCCTCAATCGCGATGGCCATGTCGGCGTGCTCGCGCGGGGCGTGCATCTGAGCCGCGCCGACGGCGGCGCGACGCTGACGCTCGACGAGCTCAATCTTGAAATCAACATACGCGCGGCGCTCCGCGGCGTGATTGCGCCAACGCGCATCGCCGTCACGCGGCCGCAGCTGCAGCTCGTGCGTGAGACCGATGGCAGCTTCCATCTCGGTATCGGCCAGCTCGAAGCGCCGGCGGCCGAGGATTGGGGCACAAAATTCCTCGACGATCTCGTCAAGCCGCCGGGGGGCGGCGGTGCGCTCGGCGATCTCCGCCAGGTTTCGGTCGAGCAGGCGAGCCTGACCGTCGACGACCGTTATCTCGGCGTTACCTGGCGGGCGGAGAATGTCGATCTGTCGCTCGCTCGCGCGAATGATTCGACCGGAGGCATTTTTTCAATCGCCGCCGGCAATGCGCACTTCAGTGGCAATTACATCTACACGGTCGCGGATGACAGCCTCGTCGTGCATCTCGATTTCGCTGATCTCCAGCCCGGGCGCTGGGCCGAGGCTGCGCCATCGCTCGCCGGTCTCGCCGCGCTGGACGTCCCGTTCTCGGGCAAGGTGATCGCCGTGATCGACGGCACGCAGCTAACGGTGCGCGATGCGACTTGGGATGTCAGCCTCGGCGCCGGACAGATCAAGCACAATGCCTTCGAGGGGGGAGTACTGGCGCTAAAGGGTGCGCGTATGCAGGGGGGCTACGACCCGGCACATCAGCGGCTCAATATCGGCCTGCTGACGTTGCAGCTCGCTCATGGCGCGATCGGTGCGGCGGGGACGATCGATGGCGTCGGCGGGGAGCTTCTCTCCGGAACCAAACCGCTCGCGCTCGATCTCCATCTCACCCTCGCCGCCGAGGCGCTGAAGGTCGCCGATTTCCCGGCGCTATGGCCCGATTACGCCAATGTCGATACGCGCAGCTGGGTCACGCAACATTTGCGCGACGGCACAATCGACCGGCTCCAAGCGCAGCTCGGGCTGCATATCGATTTCGCGCCCGGAGCGGCGCAATTTGCGAGGGTCGATCAGTTCGAGGGCAATTTTGCCTTTTCCGGTCTCAGCGTCGAATATTTCCGGCCGCTGGCGCCAGCGCTCAATGTCAACGGCACGGCGCGTTTCGATCGCAGGGAGATCGAGTTCTCGGCGACGAACGGCGAGGTTGGCGCGATCAAGGCCAGCGCCGCCACGGCGCGTTTCTATCAGCTCGATACGGGTAATGAGCAGGCGAAGATCGATGTGACGGCAACCGGGCCGCTCGCTGACACGCTGGCACTGCTCGATACGCCGCCTTTTTATTATGCGCGCGGCATGGGGATCGATCCGAAACGTGCTGCGGGCAATGTCTCGACACAGCTTAGTTTCGCCTTTCCGCTGCTGCACGACCTGCCGCTCGATAAGGTCGATTACAGCGCGACAGCGACTCTCTCCGGCGTGAGCATCGGCAATGTCTTGCTCGGCCGCGATCTCAGCGATGGCGAGCTCAGCCTCAAGCTCGATCGTAAGAATGCGCAAGCGAGCGGCACCGCCAAACTGGCCGGCATTCCCGTGTCGCTGACCTGGCAGGAAGCGTTGCAAGCCAAAGCGTCGGTGCGCACGCGCTATGACGTCACCGCTCGGCTCGACGTCGCGGAACGCCGGACTCTCGGCCTCGACATGTTCGACGATTATCTCGGCGGACCGGTCGGTGTCAGCGCGAGCTACACTCTCGGCGCGACGAAGAGGGCGCAAGCCGTCGCGACGCTGGATCTCTCGGACAGCACGCTTTCCTTGCCGTGGTTCGGCTGGAACAAGCGAGCGGGCGAGCGGGCGACGGCGCGCCTAACACTCGATCTCGCCGACGACAAGGTGATCGCCGTGCCGAAAGCGAGCCTCACCGGTCGCGATATCGATGCGCAAGCATCGATCCATCTCGGCGCGCAAGGTGTCGACGATGTCATCGTCGATCATCTCGCCGTCGGGCAGACCGATGTGCAAGGCAACCTCGCCATCGGAAAAGATGGACGCTGGACAATCAGCGCGCAGGGCAAGAGTCTCGATGCCTCCGGGCTGTTCAACGAAATCGATCGCCGGCCGAATGAAGCGGAACCGCCGCCGCTCACCATCGATGCAAAGCTCGACCGCTTGATCCTCGGGCCTGGCCGCGAAGCCAATCACGTCGCGGCGAAGTTGGCGAGCGACGGGCGCCATTGGACTGAGGCGGCGATCGTGCTCGGCCTTGGCGAGAAGGCGAGTGCGAGGGTGAATTTCGGCGGCGTGCTCGGCGATCGCCAATTCAAGCTTACGACCGACGATTTTGGTGCGCTGCTGCGTTTTGTCGATGTCTACGACAATGTGCAAGGCGGTAACTTCGCGCTCGCCGGAGCGGCGGAGGATCGTAACGGCACGCGCATGCTGGTCGCCGAGGCGTCGGGCTCCGATTACCGCGTGGTCGGCGCGCCGGCACTGGCGCGACTGCTCTCCATCGCCTCGTTCTCCGGTGCCGGGGCGTTGCTGAGCGGCGAGGGGATCCCCTTCAATCGGCTCGCCGGGCAGGTGATCTTCTCCGGCGATCTCATCAGCCTCAATGGCCTCCGCGCTTACGGTGGCGCGCTCGGCATCAATGCCAGCGGCAATGTCGATCGCGTGAAAGAGCAGATCAGCATTGCCGGCACGCTGGTGCCTGCCTACACGCTGAACTCGGTGCTGGGCAACATTCCCGTGCTCGGCAATCTGCTGGTCGGCGGCGAGGGGCAGGGGATCTTTGCCGCGAATTTCAGCCTCTACGGTCCGAGCGAGGATCCCAAAGTCTCGGTCAACCCCTTGAGCACGTTGGCGCCGGGCGTATTGCGCAACCTCTTTCTATTTTCGGCCGGCGGGCCTTAATCACTCGCGACGATTTATGCGAGCGACCCAAAATTTGCCCAAATTCTCTCTTTAAGTGTCGGCGGTCTGATTGTGACCGGAGAATGTTGTTATGGGCGCGGTTGCGGAAAAGACGCCCCAAGAGATACTGACGGAGGCAGCCAAGGCGCGACAGGAAGCAAATCGCTTCCGGCGTGCGGCACTCATCATCAGCGACGAACTCGTCGTCGATTCTCTTAAGGGGCGCGCAGGCGAGCTTGAGACGCTCGCTACGATGTTGGAGGCACAGGCGGCAAAAGTAGCGGCGCGGTAGCGCTGCTCGGGGCGTTCTCAGCGCATGTTCGGCGAAGTGACGATACCGGTTCGGATATCGTTCTCGACGCCGGCGCCGACCCCGGAATTGCTCGTCGGTCCGAGATTGCCGGTATTCCCCGGCGTGCCATAGCCGGCGCCGACCGGCGGTGGCAGCGCGGGGTTGCGTGGTTGATTGTGCAACTCGATGACCGCGGTGCCGCGTGTGCCGGCTTGGGCCGATGGCCCGCCGATCATACCGGCGCCGCCATTGCTGAGCGCACCGGCGTTACCGCCGCCAAGCGCGCCGCCGCCACCCGTGTTGTTGGTTTGTGCGTCAGCCAGCGGCGTGGCGGCGACAAGCGCCGCCGCCAGCGCGATGGTGGCGATATCTCGCCCAAAGGCGCGCGTTCAGGCGCCCTCGACAAAGCGCATATCGCGCTCGGCCGCGCCGTGAATCTCTTTGAGCGCAGCCTGATATTCCGGGCTGTCATGCGCCGCGACCGCGGCATCGACGCTCGGGAATTCGATGATGACGGTACGCTGCTGCAGCCCGGCCTCGTAGACCTTCGCCGGATTGCCGCGGACCAGGAACTTGCCGCCATGCTTCTCGATCGCGGGGCCCGCGAGCTTCGCGTATTTCGCGAGCGCATCGGGGTTTTTGATCGAGCGGTAGGCGGCAATCCAATATCCTTTGGCCATTTTTCACTTGCTCCGTTGGTTTTGGGTCTCGTTACGAAACGCGCTCGGCGAGACGCTTGATCTTCACTTCCGACATTACCGGCTCGAGATTGAAGACGCGCTTGGCGTTGCCGCCGAGGATGTTGCGTTTGGCCTGCTCCGACAAGAAGGGCAGGTCATAAATTGTCGAAGGCAAATCGGTATCCCAATGCGGATAGTCCGAGGAATACATGAGCTGCGTCTCGGCATTGATCATCTTGAAGGTGAGCTCGAGCGCCTCCCGGTTGTTCACCATCTCCATCGGCTGCGTCGAGAAATACATCTCGCGCATATAGTCCGACGGCTTGCGCTTCAGCAGCGGCACTTCCGAGCTGCGCATCATCCATTCATTGTCGAGCCGCTGCATCAGGAAAGGAATCCAGGCGAGACCAGCTTCGATCCACACCGTCTTGAGCTTCGGAAAGCGCTCCGGCATGCCGTTCACGAGCCAATTGGTCATATGCAGGATGTTCGACCACGAGAAGCTCAGCGCATGCGCGGCGATGAAACGGTTGCAGAGCGCAATGCTCCTATCCTGGCCCCAGGTGAGGCCGGCATGGAAGACGAGCGGCAGGCCGCGCTCTTCGAGCATGCGATAGATCGGCACGAAGCAATTGTCATAGACCGGCTTCACGTGCGAGGCGATGATGGTGAAACCGCAGACGCCCTTGGCATCGGCGAAATCCTTCACCACTTTGATCGCGCCTTCTGGATCGTTCATCGGCAGATAAAGCGACGAACGGATGCGCGGCTCCTGCGACAGTACATGCTCGATCAGCCACCGGTTGTACGCGCGCGCCATTGCGGTCTCGACATCCGGCCGCGGTGTGAAAGGCAGGCCGAGCATCGGCGTCGGGAAGAGCAGCACCTGGTCGATGCCGAGCGCGTCCATCCAGCGTTTCGTGAGCACGATGTCGCGCTGCTGTCCGGCGGGAATCGCTTCCTGGCGCCGGCCATCCTGACGGGTGACGCGACCGCCGAGTTCCTGATAGGACCCGGAAGGCGCGGTGATGCCGCTGCCGCCATAGCCTTGATATTTGGCTTGGTCGCGCATCACCGGATCTTCGATGTATTGGAGGATCTGGGGCCAAGACATCATTTCCCAGTGATGGCCGTCGACATCGACGATGAGGAAATCCTCATAGCGGCGCTGGGCTGCCTGCTGGCTGGCATGCTCCAGTAGGGTGCGGGTGTCGAACGCCTCGACCGACAGGTCGCGGAAATTCACGGTATCCATCGGCATCCTCATCCCCTCCGTTCGCTGCCCATTCTAGAACGGTGGGGCGGCGAGGGAAATGCGGCCACATCTCGGCAATCTTTCGGAACCTGAATCGTTGCCGTTCGTTTGGAGAGGCAACCGGTCCCG
>DATMZZ010000304.1:0-3899 GCA_035573175.1 Allostellaceae bacterium | reverse complement strand
GTCATCCTCAACGCAATGCTGCGGGACAAACAGACATGGCACGCCGCCTGACACAACCGTCAAAACGCTTGACCGCCAAGACGGTCGCTCGCAATGACGCTGGAGCGACTTACGGCTTCTTGAATTTCAGCACGTAGATGTCGATGGGCTGTTTCGCGCCGAAGATCGGGAAGTCGTGCGTGTCGCTTGGAGCGCGCAGGAACTTGCCTTCATCGACGAATTTGAAGCCCGCTTTTTCGAGCTCGCTCTTCTCGATCGCTTCGTCGAGGCGGTGGAATTGCTTGCTGGTCGTAGCCGGTGCGCCCGGCGCCGCCGCATAATCGGCGATGACGATGGTACCGCCGCGCTTCAGCGCGTTAAACATCGCCTTGTTCATCTTGGCGCGATCGGTCGCTGTGTTGGCGACATCGTGATAGCCGAAGAGGAAGGTGATGAGATCGAGATTCTTGACGCCCTTCGGAATCGGGCTTTCGAAAGGCTGAACGTCCGAGACGACATTCTTCATCGCCGGCTTTTCCATCCGGGCCTTGAACGCGTCCATCGGGCGTTGCGGCAGGCCGGGATCGTTCTGCGCATAGACCTTGCCCTTCGGCCCGACGCAGCGCGCCATCAGCTCAGTGCTGTAGCCGGCATCCGCCGCCATATCGAGCTCCTTCATCCCCGGCCGGCAGCCGATGAACGCGAGCATTTCCGCCGCATGCCGGCGCTGATCATTCTGCTTGTCGGCATCGGTGCGGTCGGGCTGGGCGAGGATTGCGTTGTAATCGGGAAGCTTTGGCGACGCGGCCTCAGTGCTGATGGCCATCAAGGCCAGCAACAGAACAGGCGCGATCAGCGACAGCGAAAATCCGGCTTTTCCTCTCATGGCACATCCTCTTCCGGGCGTTGGTGGCCTCGCGAGTGTGCGCGCCGAACCGGTCCGCCGCAAGCGCCTTGCCTACACGATCGCGTGTTGAAATAATCCCGCTAATAAATCGTGACAAAGGGGAGGATAGGGGATGAAACGGGCAATCTGGACTGCATGTCTTGGCGCGGCGCTTATCGTTGCGGGCGTAGCCGCGGCTTCGGCCGACGAGCTAGTGCTCAAATTCGTGACGCTCGACAATCCGGATGCGCATCACAATGTGCGCATCCACCACCCTTGGGCCGAGCGCATCAATCAGCAGGCGAAAGGTCTTTTCCGCATTCAGATCTTCGACGGCTCGTCGATCGCCAACCAGCTCAACGTGTATAACCGCGTGCAAGACGATGTAGCGCAGATCGGCTGGGGCCTGCCCGATCTCGCGACCGGCAAGTTCAAGCTGACGCAAGTCGTCGAGCTGCCTTATCTCACGAACAATTCCGAGGAAGCCTCGGTCGCCTTCTGGCGGCTCTACAAGACCGGTTTGCTCGATAGCGATTTCGATCAGACCGTGCCGCTGAAGCTGATCGTCTTCCCGCAATCGGGCGAGCAATTCCGCGAGAAGCCGGCGACGCTCGATAATCTCAACGGGCTGAAAGTCGTCGTCGGAAGCAAGATCACTTCCGAAGTCGCGGCGGCGCTGGGCGGTGCGCCTTTGGCCTTCCCGATCAATCAATATTACGAGGTGCTGCAGCGCGGCACGGCCGATGTCGTGCAGGTTGGCTGGACCGCGTTCCAGCCCTTCAAGCTCGCCGAGGTGACGAAATATCATCTCGACGTGCCGCTCGGCAGCGCGCCCGGCTACGTTTTCATGGCGAAGAAGAAATTCGATTCGCTGCCGGCCGATGTGCAGAAAATCCTGATGGCGAATGCCGGCGAGCAGGAGAGCCGCCAGTTCGGCAAGTTCTGGGACGATGTGAACAAGGAATGGCGCGAAAGCACCGGCAAGCTGCCCGGCCATACCTTGCTGAAACTCACGCCGGAGCAGGACAAGGCTTGGCACGCCCGCGTCGAGACCGTGACCAATGCCTGGGCGAAGAGCCAGCCCGGCGGCGACAAGCTGCTTGCGACGTACCGTCAGATTCTGGCTGACGTCAGAGCAGGTAAATAGCGGCCATTTCAAATCGTCATTGCGAGCGAAGCGAAGCAATCCAGGGCAACACGTGAGGCTCCTGGATTGCTTCGGCGCGTTGCGCCTCGCAATGATGATTTAAAGATGTCGGGCTAATTCGTCGCCGGCTTCCAGCTCACGAAGCCCATCGCGTTACCGGTTCCGGCGATCGAGCGATAACACGGCACGTAATCGACGAGGTTGAAATCGAAGCCGAGCTCGGCCATCGCACCGGCGACGGGCACCCAATTCTTGATCTCGGAGGTGCCTGACTGGAACGTATCCTCGCCGAGCGCGGCTAGCTCATCGATGCGCCGCGTCTTCATCGCCTCGATGAAAGTCTGGTCGATGCTCTCGTCAATGACGAAATGGCTGAGGCCGCCCGAAGCGATGAGCGCAACGCGCTGATTGCCCGGCCAGCTTTCGATCGCACGCGCCAGCGCCTTACCGAATTCATAGCAGCGGCGGATCGTCGGCTGGTTCGGTGGATAGTAAGTATTGCAGGCCAGCGGTACGCAGGGGATGAGCTTGTCGCCCATGATCTGGCGATAGACGAAGCCAAAGGCATGCGGCGTCTCGTCGCCGGGCAGGCGTTTCATCGCTGCGACATCGAAGCCATCGCCGATCATCGCTTCGATAAGATGCTTGCCGAGCTCCGGCACGCAGGGATAGTGCGCGCCGTTCGGCGGCACATGGCCGGGCACGGCGATCAGCGTGCCGATCGCGGCTTTCGCCTCGCGCTCTTTCGTCCAGGGATTGTTGATCAGCTCCTCGCCCCAGAAGACCGTGAAGGCGGGCACACTCGATTCGTCGAACATCTCCATATGGTCGTTGCCCATGATCACGACCACATCGGGCTTGGCCGCATCGAAGATCTTGGCGAGCTTGTCGAGGGCCGCGCGGCAGGCGGCGTGGCGGCTGCGCCAGAGCTCGGGGGTGATCTCCTTCTCGAAATGGTTCTCGGCGCGCGCCGCGACCAGCTCGTCGAAGCCCCACATCTTCCCTTTCCAGGGATGCTTCACCGTGCGGTCGAAATTGGCGCGTTGGATCCACTGATCGGGCGGGGTCGAGAGCATCGGCCCGTGCGAGGTGCCCAGCCCGAGAACGATCTTTGCCATGACATATCTCCTTGCGCGCCATCATAGCGCGAAATACCCGCGACGCCGCACCGCCTTGTCGCGGGGCGCCCGTCTATCTAGAAATGGGAAGAGAAGCACCGGATTCCCGCCGGTTAAGCTGTGACGAGGCCCAGCGCCAAGAGGCCCAGTTCCTAAGAGGCATGCCATGCTGAAACACGAGGACAACGAGAAAATCTGCCGGGTCGGTCCGGGCACGCCGATGGGCAATCTCATGCGCCGATATTGGCAGCCCGCGGCGCTGTCCTCGGAACTCCCCGAGCGCGACGGGGCGCCGATCCGGGTACGCCTCCTCGGCGAAGACCTCGTCGCCTTCCGCGACACGAATGGCAAGATCGGCCTCGTCAGCGCCTATTGCCCGCATCGCCGCGCGCCGCTCTTCTTCGGGCGCAATGAGGAATGCGGCCTGCGCTGCGTCTATCACGGCTGGAAATTCGATGCCGACGGCAATTGCGTCGATCTGCCGAGCGAGGCGGCGACCAGCCCGATGAAGAACGGCGTCAAGATCACCGCCTATCCAACGGTCGAGCGCGGCGGTCTCGTCTGGGCCTATCTGGGGCCGAAAGAGCATCAGCCCGGCCCGCCCGATTTCGAATGGACGCGCGCGCCCTCGACGCATTGCCATGTGTCGAAGACCTTCGAGGATTGCAATTGGCTGCAAGCGCTCGAAGGCGGGCTCGATACCGCGCATGGCTCCTTCCTGCACAACAACCAGCTCGGCAACAAGAAGCTGCTGCGCCAGCGCGACGGT
>DATMZZ010000303.1:0-6457 GCA_035573175.1 Allostellaceae bacterium | reverse complement strand
GCCGATGCCTCGGGTGAACTCGCGATCGCCTGGCTCGATCTCTCGACCGGCGAATTCGCGACGCAAGCCGTGCCCGCGTCATCGCTCGGCGCGGTGCTGGCGCGTATCGCGCCCGGCGAGCTGCTGTTGCCCGAGCGGCTGCTCGCCAAGCCCGAGCTCTTCGAGTTGTTCCAAGCGCATAAGGATCATCTGACGCCGCAACCCAGCGCGCGCTTCGACAGCGAGAACGGGCGCAAGCGGCTGGAGACGCTGTACGGCGTGCGCGAGCTGGCGGGCTTCGGCGCGTTCACGCGCGCGGAAGTCGCGGCGGCCGGCGCGCTCGTCGATTATGTCGAGCTGACGCAGCAAGGAAAATTGCCGGCGTTCAGCGCGCCGCGCCGCTTCGGCAGCGGCGATGTCATGGAGATCGATGCGGCGACGCGGCGCAATCTCGAGCTGACCGAAAGCCTGACCGGCGATCGCAACGGCAGCCTGCTCGCCGCGATCGATCGCACCGAGACCGGCGCCGGCGCGCGGCTCCTCGCCGATTATCTCGCCGCACCGCTTACCGACCCGGCGCAAATCGAAGCGCGGCTCGATGCCGTCGCGTTCTTCGCCGGCGCCGAGCGGCTGCGCGAAAGCATGCGTGACGAGCTGAGACTCTGCGCCGACATGGCGCGGGCGATGGCGCGGCTCGGCGTCGGCCGCGGCGGGCCGCGCGATCTCGCCGCGCTCCGCGATACGCTGCGAGTCTCGGCGGGGCTGCGCGCCCTGCTGCGCCAAACTGATTTCACCGCACCGCCGTCGCTCATCGTGTCGCTCGAGCGCGATCTCGGCGAGCATTACACGCTGGTCGATCGGCTGACGCGCGCGCTCGCGGCGGAATTGCCGCTGCTCGCGCGCGATGGCGGCTTCATCGCGCCGGGCTATGCGACCGAGCTCGACGAGCTGGTGAAGCTGCGCGACGACAGCCGCCGTCTCGTCGCCGGACTGCAAGCGCGCTACGCCGCCGAGACCGGCATCGCCAGCCTCAAGATCCGGCACAACAATGTGCTCGGCTATCACATCGATATCGGGCCGAACCACGCCGCGAAAATGGGCGTGGGCTTCATCCATCGCCAGACGCTCGCCTCCTCGATGCGCTATTCGACGGTCGAGCTCGGCGAGCTCGAATCGAAGATTGCGTCCGCCGCCGACAAGGCCCTGGCGCTGGAGATGAAGCTGTTCGACGACCTCGTCGCCGAAGCGCTCGGCCAGGCAAACGAGATCGCGCGTGCGGCGGCGGCGCTGGCCGCGCTCGATGTCGCGGCGGCGCTCGCCGAGCTGGCCGTGACCCAGCGCTATACGCGGCCGAAGATCGACGACAGCACCGCTTTCGCGATCCGCCAAGGCCGCCATCCCGTGGTCGAGCAAGCCTTGCAGCGAGCGGCGCGGTCGAGCTTTGTCGCCAATGACTGCGATCTGCAGGAAACGCAGCGTCTCTGGTTGCTGACCGGCCCGAACATGGCGGGCAAGAGCACCTTCCTGCGCCAGAACGCGCTCATCACCGTGCTCGCGCAGATGGGCTCTTTCGTTCCGGCCGAAGCGGCGTATATCGGCGTTGTCGATCGGCTTTTCAGCCGCGTCGGCGCGGCGGATGATCTCGCGCGCGGCCGCTCGACCTTCATGGTCGAGATGGTCGAGACCGCGGCCATCCTCAACCAGGCCGGCCCGCGCGCGCTCGTCATCCTCGATGAGATCGGCCGCGGCACCGCAACCTATGACGGGCTCTCGATCGCCTGGGCGTCGGTCGAGCATCTGCACGACCGCAATCGCTGCCGCGCCTTGTTCGCCACGCATTATCACGAGCTGACAGCCTTGGCGTCGAAACTCGATCACCTCGCCTGCTACACGATGCGGGTGAAGGAATGGCAGGGCGATGTCGTCTTCCTGCACGAAATCGCGCCGGGCGCCGCCGACCGCTCTTACGGTATCCATGTCGCCAAGCTCGCCGGCCTGCCGGCGACGGTGATCGCCCGCGCCGAACAGGTGCTCGGGACCTTGGAGAAGGGCGAGCAAAGCGGCGCGCTCACGCGCCTCGCCGAGGATCTGCCGCTGTTTGCCGTCGTAAAACCAACCAGCCCGCCCGAACTCGCCGAGCCCTCGCCGCTCGAGCGGCTGCTGGCCGAGCTGCGCCCCGATGAACTCTCGCCGCGCGAGGCGCTGGAGCTGCTCTACAAGATCAAGGCGCTGGGAACGCCTGAAAAATAGGCAGCGACAGCTTGATTGTCGCCGCGCTCGCCCCATCTATCGGAGCGGACCCCAACAGGGCTAAGCACTTGAAAGAATTCCAAAATTTTTAAAATTGCGAAACGAACCCAATTCCCTGCCGCGCCGCAACGAAGTCGCGACAGTTTAATCGCTTCTCGATAAAATCAGACGATGTCGGAAATTCCGCGTCAGCGTGAAATCCTCGACCGCCGCGCCCTCGCGGCGCAGCTCGAAGCCATTGCCGAGGACAGTGCTGAGCCCGACCGCAAGCGTGTCGCGGAAACACTGAAAGCTGCGCTTCTCGCCGGCCGCGCCGAAGTGCGGAAGCGCTTCGAGAGCGGTGCTACCGGCACGGAGACGGTGCATTCGCTTTCCTTCCTCGTCGATCAGCTCATCCGCGTGCTCTACGACTTCGTCTTGAGCCATGTTTATCCGATCGCCAATCCGACGGCCGGCGAGCGCATGGCGCTGATCGCGGTCGGCGGCTATGGCCGCGGCGAGCTCGCGCCTTTCTCCGACATCGATCTGCTCTTCCTCACCGCCTATAAGCGCACGCCGCATACCGAGCAGATGGTCGAATATCTGCTCTACACGCTCTGGGATATGGGCCTCAAAGTCGGGCAGTCGACGCGCTCGGTGGAAGAGACCATCCGCCATGCCGAGGGCGATCTCACCATCCGCACCGCGGTGCTCGAGGCGCGCTACATCTGGGGCGATCAGGAGCTCTTCGCCGAGCTGAAGCGCCGCTTCGATGCCGAGATCGCCCGAAAGAGCGCGACGCAATTCATCGAGGCAAAGCTCGCCGAGCGCAATCAGCGGCATGAGAGGCTCGGCGATTCGCGCTATCTCGTCGAGCCGAATGTCAAAGAGGGCAAAGGCGGCTTACGCGATCTCCATACCCTCTTCTGGATCGCGAAATATGTTTATCGCGTCGACGACATCGACAAGCTCGTCGATCTCAACGTTCTGTCGCCAAAGGAAGCCCAGCGTTTCGCGCGCGCGCAGAATTTCTTGTGGACGGTGCGCTGCCATCTTCATTTCATCGCCGGCCGCGCCGAGGATCGCCTGACCTTCGATCGGCAAGGCGAAGTCGGCACGCGCATGGGGTATCGCGCCCATGCCGGCACGCGCGGCGTCGAGCGCTTCATGAAGCATTACTTCCTGATCGCGAAGGATGTCGGCGATCTGACGCGCATCTTCTGCGCCGTGCTCGAATCGGAGCATCGCCACCAGCCGAAATTCTCGCTGAAGCGCTGGGGCTTCGGCAAGAAATCGGTCGAAGGCTTCACCGTCGATGCCGGCCGGCTCGATGTCGCGAGCGCGGACCAATTCGCCAAGGACCCGGTCGCGCTGCTGCGGCTCTTCCGTGTCGCGCAAAAGGAAGGGCTCGACATCCATCCGCATGCACTGCGCCTCATCACCCAATCGCTGAAGCTGATCGATGGCGAGCTGCGCAACAACCCGGAAGCGAACCGTCTCTTCGTCGAGATTCTGACCGCGACCAACGTCAATCCCGAGATCGCGCTGCGCTGGATGAATGAATCGGGCGTGTTCGGCCGCTTCATTCCCGATTTCGGCCGTGTCGTCGCCCAGATGCAATACGACATGTATCATACCTATACGGTCGACGAGCACACGATCTTCGCCATCGGCATTCTCTCCGATGTCGAGCGCGGCAATCTGAAAGAAGAGCTGCCGCTGCCGACGAGCCTCTTCCCGACGATCGATTCGCGTCGCGCGCTTTATCTCGCCGTCCTGCTGCACGACATCGCCAAGGGCCGCGGCGGCGATCATTCGGTGCTGGGCGCACAGGTCGCGGAAAAGCTCGGGCCGCGCCTCGGCTTCACGGCAGAAGAGACCGAGACCATCGCCTGGCTCATCCGCTGGCATCTGCTGATGAGCAACACGGCTTTTAAATTCGATATCGATGATCCCAAAACGATCCAGGATTTCATCGCGCGGGTGCAATCGCCGGAGCGGTTGAAGCTGCTGCTGCTGCTGACCGTCGCCGATATCCGCGCCGTCGGCCCCAAAGTCTGGAACGGCTGGAAGGCGGCGCTGCTGCGCGAGCTTTATCACCGCGCCTTCGAGCTGATGTCGGGCGGCATCGATGCGACGGCGCGCGAGGAGCGCGTGCGTCAGGCGCAAGAGGCGGTGAAGAAGCTGCTGCCCGATTTCAGCGCCGCCGAGATCGAATCCTTCGTCAGCAAGGGCTATCCCTTCTACTGGCTCTCCTTCGATGCCGAGACGCAATCGCGGCATGCGCGGCTGGTGCGCGAGGCCGAGCGCAGCGGCGCGCCGCTCACCGTCGACACGCGCGTCGACACCGAGCGTGCCGTCACCGAGGTCACGCTCTACACCGCCGATCATGCCGGACTCTTTTCGCGCATCGCCGGCGCGCTGGCGCTGGCCGGCGCCAACATCGTCGACGCCAAGATCCATACGCTCTCGAACGGCATGGCGCTCGATACCTTCTGGGTGCAAGACCGCGACGGCGGCGCTTTCGACCAGCCGCAGAAGCTCGCCAAGCTCTCGGTGATGTTCGAGAATGTGCTGGTCGGCAAGCTCAAGCCCCATATCGATCTCGCTGCGCCGGCGAGCGTGCCCAGCCGCACGCGCGTTTTCACCGTGCCGCCCCGCGTCCTCATCGACAACAAGGCGTCGCGCACGCATACCGTGATCGAAGTGAACGGCCGCGACCGCACCGGTCTCCTTTACGAGGTGACGCGCGCGCTGACGCAGCTCAATCTGCAAATCTCCAGCGCGAAAATCTCGACCTATGGCGAGAAGGTGGTCGACGTCTTCTATGTGAAGGATCTCTTCGGCCATAAGATCGATCATGAGAAGCGGTTGGCCGATATCCGCGAGCGCCTCGCCGCGGCGCTGGCCGATCCGGCCGCGCCGGAAGCAAGTAAAGCGCAAGAAAAGAGCGATATCGCCGCGGCCGAGTAACGTTTATCCTTCGGCCATTCGTATTCTCGGGGGGATTACGATGCTGAAGACATTCGCCTGGTCATTGTCCATCGCCATTGTCGCTACCGGGCTTGCGGCCGTGCCCGCCGGCGCGAAATCAAGCAGTTCGAGCCACAGCTCGTCCTCGCATAGCAGCTCGCATAGCTCGTCGTCGCACCGCAGCTCCCATGGCTCATCGGGCCATACCACGAGCCACACCACCACCGCCCCGCGCCCCCCGACGACGATAAAATCCACGCCGGGCCCTAATGGGACGAGATTCACTGAATATTCTACGGCTAAGAATCCGGTCGTGCATGCGTGCAAAACCAAGTCATGTATGAGCAAACATCCGACCGGCTTCTACTATAACGCTCGGTAGCGGTCGTCTCTATTCGGCGCCGGGTACTTCGGCGCGTTGAGCGGGCGCTTGCTCGCGCGCGGCTGGCGGCGCTGCGTCCGCGCTTTGCGCCGCGGGGCCCCAGCGGCGGAGCGGCAATTCCTTCATGAAGATCGCAAGCGTCACGCCGAGGATGCAGATCGCGGCGCCGACCATATAGACGTAGCGGAAGGAGTGGCCGAAGCTCGCGACGATCACCGCGCGTACATTCTCGGGCAGCGAGGCGATCACCGCCGGTCCGCCATGCAAGAGGCCGCCAGCGCTGACGCCCGGCGTGCTGGCGCTCTGGTCGGTCAGCCCGGCGAAGAGGATCGCGCCCATGATCGCGACGCCGAACGAGCCGCCCATCGAGCGGAAGAAGGAGTTGAGCGAGGTCGCGGTGCCGAGATCGTGCATCTCGACCGAGTTCTGGACCGAGATCGAGACCATCGGTCCGGAAGGGCCGAGGCCGATGCCCATCATCGTCATCGCCGCGACGTAATAGATCGTCGGCGTGTCGCGCGTCACGTCGATGAAAGCGATAAAAGAGAGAGCGGCGAGGCTGAGGCTGACGATCGGGATGATGCGGTAGCGTCCGGTCCAGCGGATGAAGCGACCGGTGAAGAGCGCGCCGATCGTGATGCCGATCATCAGCGGCGTGATGAGGAGGCCGGAATTGCTCGCCGTCGCGCCGATCACCACCTGCATGAAGAGCGGCAGGAAGATCGTCGCGCCGACCGCCGCCGCGCCCATCAGGAAACCCAAGCTGTTGCCGATGACGAAGACATTGTTGCGGAAAAGCCGCAGCGGCAGCAGCGGATCGTCGGCGCGCCTCTCCCGCATGATCAGCAGCGCGATCAACACCAGTGCAGCGAGGGCGAGACCGAGAATCGGCGG
>DATMZZ010000302.1:0-9914 GCA_035573175.1 Allostellaceae bacterium | reverse complement strand
TCGCGCGTGCCGGCGACAATGGCATCTCGGCGATGTTCGATCCTTATGGCCGCGTCACGGCGCGACTCGCGCTCGACGATATCGGCGTGCTCGACGTGAAGTTGCCGCAGCCATTGCCGCCGACTGTGTACAGCCGCGTGGGCGACCTTCCCTTCTTTGGCGCGATGCTATTAATCGGGGCGGCTCTTTTGTGGTCGCGTCTAAGTGCTCTCGGTTTCGCGCGGAAAGCTTAGTATTTGACTACGCGCAGCGCGCGAGTAGCTATTCTCAATAAATTTATCCTGACGATTTCTACTAGCATGCCGTGCAAGCGCGTGTTAGTGCATAGCGTATTCGACGTGATCGTGGTGGTGGAGTCGGCACACATCCTTGTGCCGAGGCAAAGAGTGGAATGAGCAGTTCAGGGCGTAGACAGAAAAGCGACAAGCCCAATCCCGTTGACGTTCATGTCGGCTCGCGCGTTCGCCTTAGGCGCACGCTGCTCGGCATGAGTCAGGAAAAATTGGGTGATGCACTCGGCTTGACCTTCCAGCAAGTCCAGAAATATGAGCGCGGCGCCAATCGCGTTGGTGCCAGTCGACTCTACGATCTCTCACGCGTGCTCGACGTGCCGGTTTCATATTTCTTCGAGGAGTTCGGTGACGCTTCCTCGTCGCCGATGGGCGCGAGCGAGACGGCCGGCGATCCCTATCAGGCCAATCCAATGATGAAGCGCGAGACGCTCGAATTGGTGCGCGCCTATCTCCGGATTTCCGATCCACAAATCAAGCGCCGTGTCTTCGAGCTGACGAAGGCTTTGGCCTCGGCCTATCCCGGCCCTGGCGACGCCGACACGAGCGAGCCCAGTTCCTGACGCTTGACGGCGCCGGCCAGGCGCCGTCTTGTCCCTGGCGATGACGACTTCCGCAACGAGCGACCGTGGGAATGCGCCCCAGCGGCGGCTTTACGGCCGCCGTCGCGGCCGGCCGCTGCGCGCCGGCCAGCGCGCGTTGTTCGAGACGCTGCTGCCGCAATTGCGTTTCGCCTTGCCGGAGAGCGGCACTCTCGATCCGCGCAGCTTGTTCGATGCCGCGATCCGCGAGGTCTGGCTCGAGATCGGCTTCGGCGCCGGCGAGCATCTCGCCTATCAGGCCGCCGCGCATCCCGATTGCGGCCTCATCGGGAGTGAGGTCTTCGAGCCGGGCATCGCGCATCTCCTGACCGAAATTAAGGATCGCCCGCTCAACAATGTACGGCTCTTCATCGATGATGCGCGGCTGGTGATCGCGGCGCTGGCACCGCAAAGTCTTGGCCGCGCCTTCATTCTTCATCCCGATCCCTGGCCGAAAGAACGGCACAAGAAGCGCCGTATCGTCTCGCGCGAGACGCTCGACCAGCTTGCCGTGGCACTGCGCGACGGGGCGGAGTTGCGCATCGCGACCGATGATCCCGATTACGGCGAGTGGATCGCCGAGCGCGTCGCCGCACACCCCGATTTCGTGCCGTTGCCAACCGATCCGCGGCCGGCCGACTGGCCGCCGACCCGCTATGAGCTGAAAGCCCAGGCGCAAGGCCGCGTGGCGCGGCTTTTTAGCTGCCGCCGGCGCGCCCGGCCGGCGGGCCCGTGACCTTGCAAAGCGCTGGTAACGCGCTATATTCCCAGGGAAATAAGAGTCCATAGACCTAGTTCGCTAGGTTGTCTGATCGGTGGGCCGCGAGGCCCACTTTTTGTTTGTTATTGGCTCTTGTTTGCTATTGGCCTTTTGTCTGCGGAGCGTAAGCAAGGCTCGTGTTCGACGCCGGTAAGATCGAAAGCATGATCGGCCCGTCGCTGGAAGCGATGGGCTACAGCGTCGTGCGTATCGCCTTCACGGGCGGCCGGCGCCCGACGCTGCAGATCATGGCCGAGCGCAACGACAACGCGACGATGACGGTCGAGGATTGTGCGACCATCAGCCATACGGTTTCGGCGCTGCTCGATGTCGCCGATCCGATCGATACGGCGTACCAGCTCGAAATCAGCTCGCCGGGCATCGATCGTCCGCTGACGCGCCGCGCCGATTACGAGCGTTTTGCCGGCTTCGAGGCGAAGATCGAGATGCAGCGCCCGGTCGAAGGCCGCCGCCGCTTCCAGGGCAAGCTCATGGGGCTCGAAGGCGATGACGCCAAGCTCCTGGTGGGTCCCGATATGCTGCGCCTGCCGCTCGATGCGATCGCGCGGGCCAAGCTTGTGCTCACCGATGAACTCATTGCGGCAACGCAGCCGCAAAATCACAGCTAACAACGTTCACAAAGAAGGTCGCCATGGCCATCGCCGCTTCCTATCCGAGACCAGAGCTTCTCCAAGTCGCCGACACTGTCGCACGCGACAAAGGCATCGATCGCGACGAAGTGCTCCAAGCCATGGAGCAGGCGATCCAGAAAGCGGGCCGCTCGAAATACGGCCTCGAATACGACATTCGCGCCGAGATCGACCGCAAGAACGGCGAGATCAAGCTGATGCGCTTTCGCGAGGTCGCCGATCCGGTCGAGAACGAAGCGACGCAGATCAAGCTCGAAGAAGCCAAGCATCTCAATCCTGAGGCCGAAGTCGGCGATTTCCTCACCGATCCTCTGCCGCCGATCGATTTCGGCCGCATCGCGGCGCAAACCGCGAAGCAGGTGATCGTGCAGCGCGTGCGCGATGCCGAGCGCCAGCGCCAATACAACGAGTTCAAGGATCGGGTCGGCGAGATCGTCAATGGCCTCGTCAAGCGTGTCGAATTCGGCAACGTCGTCGTCGACCTCGGCCGCGCCGAGGCCATCCTGCGCCGCGACGAACTGCTGCCGCGCGAGAGCTTCCGCCAGGGCGAGCGCGTGCGCGCCTATATCTACGATGTGCGCCAGGAAGTGCGCGGGCCGCAGATCTTCCTCTCGCGTACCCACCCGCAATTCATGGCGAAGCTCTTCGCTCAGGAAGTGCCGGAAATTTATGACGGCATCATCGAGATCAAGGCGGTGGCGCGCGATCCCGGCAGCCGCGCGAAGATCGCGGTCATCTCGAACGACAGCGGCATCGATCCGGTCGGCGCCTGCGTCGGTATGCGCGGCTCGCGCGTGCAGGCGGTCGTCGCCGAGCTGCAGGGCGAGAAGATCGACATCATTCCGTGGTCGCAGGATCCGGCGACCTTCGTCGTCAACGCGCTGGCGCCGGCCGAAGTCGCCAAGGTGGTGATGGACGAAGAGCAGCGCCGCATTGAAGTCGTGGTGCCGGATGACCAGCTATCGCTGGCGATCGGCCGCCGCGGCCAGAATGTGCGTCTCGCTTCGCAACTCACCGGCTGGGATATCGACATCCTGACCGAGGCCGAAGAGAGCGAGCGCCGCCAGGAAGAGTTCCGCACCCGCTCGAAGATGTTCATCGACGCGCTCGATGTCGACGACGTCATCGCGCATCTGCTGGTCACCGAGGGCTTCACCTCGGTCGAGGAAGTCGCTTTCGTGCCGGTCGAGGAGCTGGCGAGCGTCGAGGGCTTCGACGAGACCGTCGCCGGCGAGCTGCAGCAGCGCGCTCGCGTCTTCCTCGAAGAGCAGAACGAGCGCTACGAGAAGCGCCGTCAGGAACTCGGTGTCGGCGACGATGTCGCGGCGATCGATGGCATGACGCCGGCGCTGCTGGTGGCGGTCGGCGAGAAAGGCGTGAAAACGCTCGACGACCTCGCCGATCTCGCGGCCGACGAGCTGATCGAGATGGCTGGTGCGACCGCGAAGCTCGAAGAGGATCAGGCCAACGCGATCATCATGGCGGCGCGCAAGCACTGGTTCGATAATGAGCCGGCAGCGGCCGAAAAGCCGGCAGCGGGGGAGTGATGCCCCTTGGCCGCGCCCGCTTTGGCCGATGAAGGAGGCGATGAGGCGCTGACGGGCACGTCCCGCCGCTGCCTCGTCACCGGCGCGGTGCGGCCGAAAACGGAGCTTTTGCGCTTCGTGGTCGATCCGCAGAACCAGATCGTCCCTGACATCGCCGGCAAGCTGCCGGGGCGGGGTTTGTGGCTCACCGCGCAGCGGGCTATAGTGTCCGAGGCGTCGAGCAAGCGGGTTTTTGCCCGCGCTGCGAAGGCGCCAGTAGTCGTTGCGGAGGGGCTTGAGGATCGCGTCGCGGCATTGCTGGTGCAACGCTGCATCGACATTCTCGGGTTGGCGCGCCGCTCAGGTCTTGCCGTGGCTGGTTTTGTCCGGGTGAAGGAAGCTTTGACCGCGGGCAAAGCTGCGCTGCTGGTCGAGGCAACCGACGCGGCGGCGGATGGGCAAGAGAAGCTTGCGGCGCTCGCGCCGTCTCTGCCCCGGGTCGCCTGTCTCGACGCGCGGGAGTTGGGTGTGGCCTTCGGGCGTGAGCATGCGGTCCATGTCGCTCTCGGCAAAGGGCGGCTGACGGATTTATTCATTGCCGAGGCACGGCGGCTGCAGGGCTTCCGGGCCGGCGTAAAGGTGGAACTGAGTGAGCGATAGTACGGACCAGGATAAGCGGCCGCTGAGCCTCGGTCGCACCGGCGGGAAACTCGAACTGCGCAAGCCGATCGAGACCGGACAGGTGCGCCAAAGCTTTCCGCATGGCCGGACCAAGACCGTCCAGGTCGAGGTGCGCAAGAAGCGCGTCGTCGGACCGGGTGGCGACAAGCCAGCCGAGACGCCGGCCGCTGCTGCCACTGCGGCACCTGCCACCGCCAAGTCAGCGGCTGCCGCACCGGCCCGGCGTCCTGTCGTACTGCCGCAAGGCCTCACCGAGGAAGAACGGGCGCATCGCGTTCGCGCGCTGAAAGGTGCGATCGCCGATGCGGAAATCCGGCGCCAGGCCGACGCCGATCGCGAGCGTGAACGCGAGGAAGCCGCGCGTCTCGCCGCTGAAGAAGCGCACCGTCTCGATGAAGAGAACAAGCGCAAGGCGGCTGAGGACGACGCCAAGCGCAAGACCGAAGAGGCCGACAAGCGCAAGCAAGAAGACGACAAGCGCAAACAGGAAAAGGCCGCCGAGGACTCGCGCCGCGAGGTCGCGGATCGCGCCGGCAAGGCCGCCGCGGCGAAAGTCGCGGCGCTGACCGCGGCCGGCAAGATCAAGGTCGTCGAGGAAGAGCCCGAGGAAGAGGCGCCCCGCCGCAACGCGCGTCCTGGTGCGCCGCCACCCCGTCGTCCCGCCGCCGCGCCGCGCCGCGACGACCACCGCCGCAACACCAAGCTGACCGTCACTCGCGCGATCAACACCGATGACGAAGAGCGCCAGCGCAGCCTTGCTTCGGTTAAGCGCCATCGCGAGCGCGAGAAGCAGCGTGCGCTGCAGATGCTGCAAGAGCAGACGAAGATCGTCCGCGACGTCGTCGTGCCCGAGACCATCACCGTTCAAGAGCTCGCCAACCGCATGGCCGAGCGCGGCGGCGATGTGATCAAGGCGCTGATGAAGATGGGCGTGATGGCGACCATCAATCAAAGCATCGACGCCGACACCGCCGAGCTCGTGGTCGGCGAATTCGGTCACCGCCTGAAGCGCGTTTCCGAAGCCGATGTCGAAGCCGGCTTGAAGCAGGACGACGATGCGGAAGCCTCGCTCGAGCCGCGGCCGCCGGTCGTTACGGTCATGGGCCATGTCGACCACGGCAAGACCTCACTGCTCGACGCGCTGCGTCAGACCGACGTCGCCGCCGGCGAGGCGGGCGGCATCACCCAGCATATCGGCGCTTATCAGGTCACGCTGCATAGCGGCCAGAAGATCACCTTCATCGACACGCCGGGCCATCAGGCCTTCACGGCAATGCGCGCCCGTGGCGCGCATGTCACCGATATCGTCGTGCTGGTGGTCGCGGCCGATGACGGCATCAAGGAGCAGACCGTCGAAGCCTTGCGCCACGCCAAGGCGGCGGGCGCGCCGATGATCATCGCGATCAACAAGGTCGACAAGCCGGGCGCCAATCCCGAGAAGGTGCGACAGGAATTGCTGCAGCACGAGATCGTGGTCGAAAAGCTCGGCGGCGACGTGCTCGATATCGAAGTCTCGGCGGTGAAGAAAACCAATCTCGACAAGCTCGAGGAAGCCATTCTTCTGCAGGCCGAAATCCTCGACCTCAAGGCCAATCCGCATCGTCCCGCCGAAGGCAGCGTGATCGAGGCACAGCTCGAGCGCGGTCGCGGCCCAGTTGCCACCGTTCTGATCAAGCGCGGCACGCTCAAGGTCGGCGATATCTTCGTCGCCGGCAGCGAATGGGGCCGGGTGCGCGCGTTGATCGACGATCGCGGCATGAACATCACCGAAGCCTTGCCGGCGATGCCGGTCGAGGTGCTGGGTCTCTCTGGCACGCCGATGGCCGGCGACGATTTCACCGTCGCGGCCGATGAAAGTCAGGCGCGTGACATCGCTACCTATCGCCAGCGACGCCGCCGTGAGCAGCAGGCCACGGCCGGCGCGCGCGGCACGCTCGAGCAGATGTTCGCTCAGGCGGCGGCCGGCGCGGCGAAAGAGCTTACGGTCGTCGTTAAATCCGACGTGCAGGGCTCGCTCGAAGCCATTACCGGCTCGCTTGAGAAGCTCGGCACCGATGAAGTCTCGGTGCGCGTGCTTCACGCGGCGGTCGGCGGCATCAATGAGAGCGACATCATCCTCGCCAAGGCGTCGCATGCGGTAATCGTCGGCTTCAATGTCCGCGCCAACCCGCAAGCGCGGGACATGGCGCGGCGCGACGGCGTCGAAATCCGTTACTACTCGATCATCTACGAGGTGATCGACGACATCAAAGCGGCGCTCAGCGGCCTGTTGTCGCCGACCAGGCGCGAACGCTTCCTCGGCAACGCCGAAATTCGCGAGGTGTTCAACATCACGAAGGTCGGCAAGGTCGCCGGTTGCATGGTCACCGAAGGGACCGTCAAGCGCGGCGGCAAGGTGCGGTTGCTGCGTGACAACGTCGTGATCCACGAAGGCACGCTCAAGACGCTGAAGCGCTTCAAGGACGAAGTGCGCGAGGTCCGCGAGGGCTTCGAATGCGGCATGGCCTTCGAGAATTACGACAATGTCGAAAAGGGCGACGTCATCGAGTGCTTTGAAGTGGAAGAGGTCGCCCGCGCTCTCTAAGAGGCGGAGGAATCTTCATGTCGATGGCCAAAGCGGCAGTTTCCGCACTGTCGCTCTTTTCTTCCGTCGCTGCCTTCGCGCGACGCGCCGAGTGTTCGAGCGCGATCCGCAACAGCAACGGCGCCCCGCCGATGGCGGGGGCCAATAGGTGCCCGCTGCAGCAAGTGCCGGCGGGGCAATAGGCTAAATTCGGTGTCGCAAACGCAGGGTCCCAGCCAACGTCAGCTCCGTGTCGGCGAAGAGATGCGGCATGCTTTGGCGCGCATCTTCGAGCGCGGCGAGCTGCACGATCCCGCTTTGCATGAAGCGCCGCTGACCGTGACCGAAGTGCGCGTCTCGCCCGATTTGAAACGCGCGACGGCCTACGTCATGCCGCTCGGCGGCCGCAATGCCGCGGAGATCATGGCGGGGCTCAAACGCGGCGCCAGCCATCTCCGCCGGCTCGTCGCGCAAGAGGTGAAGCTGCGCGTCGCGCCGCAAATCTTCTTCGCGCTCGATCAGAGCTTCGATGAGGCCAGCCGGATCGATGCGCTACTGCGCCGCGAGGACGTCGCACGCGATTTGGGCCCGGGCGAGAAATCGGCCGTGAAGGACGAAGACGATGACGCGTAAGCGTCGCGGCCAGCCGGTCCATGGCTGGCTCATTCTCGACAAGCCGCTCGGCATGAGCTCGAGCCGCGCCGTTGCGATCGTGCGCCGCCTGCTGGATGCGGCCAAGGCCGGCCATGGCGGCACGCTCGATCCCCTCGCCACCGGCGTGCTGCCGATCGCCTTGGGCGAGGCGACGAAGACCGTCGCCTATGCCATGGGCAGCCGAAAAACCTACCGCTTCACCCTGCGCTGGGGCGAGGCACGCAGCACCGACGACACCGAAGGCGAGGTCATCGCCACCAGCGCGGCCCGGCCGAGCCAGGAACAGATCCTCGCCGCCCTGCCGGCTTTCGAGGGCACGACCCTGCAGCGGCCCCCCGATTTCTCGGCCATCAAGGTCGAGGGTGAGCGCGCCTATGACTTGGCGCGCGGCGGATCCGCCCCCGACCTGGCGCCGCGGCCGGTCGAGGTCGCGCGCCTCATTCTCCTCGGCCTGCCCGATCCGGACCACGCCGACTTCGAGGCCGAAGTCGGAAAAGGCACGTATATCCGGGCACTTGGCCGCGATTTGGGCCTCGCGCTCGGCTGCTATGCCCATGTCAGCGCGCTGCGCCGCCTGTCTGTCGGGTGCTTCACACTGGACGCCGCGATTTCCCTGGATAAACTGGAGAGTCTGGGGCATAGTCCGGCCGCTTCCGGGCATTTGCTGCCGATCGAGACCGCGCTGGACGACATCCCGGCCCTGGCCTTGAGCGGTGAAGAGGCGGAGGCCTTGCGTTGCGGCCGTGTCGTGACGCCATTGCGCCCATCGGATCGGGCGCGCATCGATCTTCTCGGAGATGGCGCAACGATCCGCGCAACCAGCGACGGAAGGCTGGTGGCGTTGGCCGCAATCGATAAAGGCTTGATACGCCCCGTGCGTGTGATGAATCTTTGAGATAAGGAGAGACCGATGTCGATTACGCTCGTGCGCAAGCAAGAGCTGGTTCAGGAATACCAGCGCAAGAAGGACGACACCGGGTCGCCTGAAGTGCAAGTCGCTTTGCTGTCGGAACGGATTGCCAATCTGACGGAGCATCTGAGCCATCATCAAAAGGATTTCCATTCACGACGCGGCTTGCTCGTGATGGTCGGCCAGCGCCGCAGCCTGCTCGATTACCTGAAGCGCGCGGACGTCGCGCGCTACAACACACTGATCGAGCGTCTGGGGCTCCGCCGCTGAGCCGGCAACGACATTCTAACGTTTCAACGGGCGCCTGCGCCGCGACGACCGGAAAGGTCGCTCGCGCCGCGCCCTTATGCCTTTCACCAGAGAGCCAAGAGAGAAGAGAGAGAACCCGATCATGTTCGAGGTATATCGAAAAGAGTTGATGTGGGGCGGCCGACGCCTCGTCCTCGAGACAGGAAAAGTCGCACGGCAGGCCAATGGCGCCGTGATGGCGACCTACGGCGAAACCACGGTGCTCTGCACCGCTGTTGCCAATAAGCAGCAGAAGCCGGGGCAGGATTTCTTTCCGCTCACCGTCAACTACCAGGAAAAGACTTTTGCCGCGGGCAAGATTCCGGGCGGCTTCTTCAAGCGCGAAGGCCGCCCGTCCGAGAAAGAGGTGCTGACCTCGCGCCTCATCGATCGCCCGATCCGCCCGCTCTTCGCCTCGGGCTTCCTCAACGAGACGCAAGTCGTCTGCACCGTGCTGAGCCACGATCTCGAGAACGATCCCGACATGGTCGCGCTGGTCGGTGCGTCGGCGGCGCTCACCATCTCGGGTATTCCGTTCCTCGGCCCGATCGGCGGCGCGCGCGTCGGCTATATCGACGGCCAATACGTCCTCAACCCGAAGCTCGATGAGCTGCCGAATTCGGCGCTCGAGCTCGTCGTCGCCGGCACGACCGAAGGCGTGCTGATGGTCGAATCGGAAGCGAAAGAGCTGTCGGAAGACGTGATGCTCGGGGCCGTCATGTTCGGCCACAAATCCTTCCAGCCGGTGATCCAGGCGATCATCGAGCTCGCCGAGGTCGCGGCGAAAGAGCCGTGGGCGATGCCCGAGAAGCCGGAGAACGCCGCCACCATCGAGGAGAAGCTCAGCGCGGCCGTGAGCGCCGAGATCGCGGCCGCTTACGGCGAGCAGCAGAAGCAGGCGCGGCAGCAACGTCTTGAGGCGGCGAAGGCCAAGATCCCCGAGCTCTTCCCCGACGACGCCGAGAAGACTCTCGCGGGCAAATATTTCAAGCAACTTGAGAAGGACATCGT
>DATMZZ010000301.1:0-5880 GCA_035573175.1 Allostellaceae bacterium | reverse complement strand
GAGAGGAGCCCCAACGTCACCATCAGCGGCCCCGGCGCGACCGCGGCGGCGTTCGCGGTCATCAGCATTTTGAAGCGCAACACCGCATAGAGCGCGACATTGAGCAGCAGCCCGGAGAGCACCGCCGAGATCGGCGTCGGGCCTTCGGCATGCGCGTCGGGCAGCCAGGCATGAAGCGGCGCCAAGCCCACCTTGGTGCCGTAGCCGAGGAGCAGGAACACGAAGGCGACGTTGAGCAACGCCGGGTCGAACGCGCCGGCGCGTCTGACCAGCACGGTCCAGATCATCGAGCCGACGCCTTCGCCGATGACCGGCTCGGCCGCGACATAGACGAGGATCGTGCCGAAGAGCGCGAGGCCGATACCGACGCTGCCGAGGATGAAATATTTCCACGCCGCTTCGAGCGCCTCATGCGTGCGATAGATGCCGACCATCATCACCGTGGTCAGCGTCGCAATCTCGATCGCCACCCACATCAGCCCGATATTGTTGGCGAGCAGCGCGAGATTCATCGCGAACATCAGGATCTGGTACATCGCGTGATAAAAGCGCAGATAGGCCGGCGTCAGCCGCCCGATCTCGAGCTCATGGCCGATATAGGACGCGCTGAAAATGCTGGTGGTGAAGCCGACGAAGCTGCCGAGCGCGATGAAGACGATATTGAGCTCGTCGACCAGCAGATAGGCGGTAGCTGGCGGCCGCGGCGCGAAGAGCAGCGAGCCGGCAGCAAGCAAAGTCAGCAAACTCGCGCCGATGTTGACCAGCGCCGCTGCGCGGTAATGGGGCAGCAGCGCGAGGAGCGCGGCCGCGAGCAGCGGGATCACCAAGACTGCTGTAGCAGCATCCCAGCCCATCACGCTCATCGCCGCTCTCCGCGGAATTGGTCGAGGGCGATGACGTCGACGGTGTCGAAACGCTCGCGGATACGAAAAAGGAAGATACCGATGACGATGAAGGCAATGAGGATCGAGAAGGCGACGCTGATCTCGACCACCAGCGGCATACCGTGCGCGCCCGTCGCCGCGAGGACCATCCCGTTCTCGAGCGACATGAAGCCGACCACTTGGCTCACCGCGTTGCGCCGCGTGACCATGATGAGCAGTCCCAAGAGTACGACCGCAAGCGCGAACGCGAGATCCTCGCGCGCGATCGGCTGCGCGCCGCCGGTGACGCGCAGCATCACCACCATCGCAAGCGCGACGAGGCCGATGCCGACCAGCATGGTCAGGCCGATGCCGACCACGGTCTCGATCTCGCGATGAATGCCGAGCCGCTCGATGATGCGATGCAGCGCGAGCGGAATGACGATCGCCTTGAAGCCGAGCGCGATCGCCGCGGTCACGTAAAGATGCGGCGCGTCCTGGATATAAGCCTGCCACGCCACAGCGAGCGCAAGGACCACGGCGTGCAGCGCATAGACATTCAAGAGCGAATAGAGCCGGTCCTGATAGAGCAGCATGAAGCTGATCACGACGAGGCCACCGGCAAGGAGATGGGAAATATCGAATGCGAGATGCAGCATCTAGAAACTCGCCGAGACGAAACGGAGCAAGGTCGCGAGCAGGCCGAGTATCAGCGCCGCGCCCAAGAATTGCGGCACGCGGAAGACGCGCATCTTGGCGATCGAGACCTCGAAGAGGCCCAACAGCGCGCCGCCGATGCCGAGCTTCACGAAATAGGCGACGAGACCCCAGAGCAGCGCCGCGACGCCCGCATTGGCGCTCGCGAGTCCCACTGGCAGGAAGAGGCAGCCGATCAGCGATATATAAAGAAGAAGCTTCAGCGCCGCGGCGAGCTCGATCAGCGCGAGATGGCGGCCGGAATATTCGAGCACCATCGCCTCGTGCACCATGGTGAGCTCGAGATGCGTCGCCGGATTGTCGACCGGGATGCGCGCATTCTCGGCGAGCGCGACAATGACCAACGCGATCAGCGCGAGGCCGAGCGAGACGCGCAAGCCGACTTCGGGTGAGGCCATGTATTCGGCCATGGTCGAGAGCGCGGTCGAGCCAGCGATCAGCGCCAGCGAGAAGACGATCATCAGCATCGCCGGCTCGGCGAGCGAGGCGATCATCATCTCGCGGCTGGAGCCCAAGCCACCGAAGCTGGTCCCGATATCCATGCCGGCGAGCGCGAGGAAAAAGCGCGCGCTGCCCAAAAGCGCAATGATCGCGATGATGTCGCCGGACCAGCTAAACAGCAGGCCGGTGGCGAAAGTCGGGGTCAGCGCCGCCGCAACCCAGATCGCGGCGAAGATCAGGTAAGGCGCGACGCGGAAGAGCCAGCTCGCATTGTCGGCCAGCACCGTCTCCTTGCGCAGCAGCCGCGCGAAGTCGCGATAGGGCTGCAGGATCGCAGGGCCTCGGCGGCGTAGCAGCCGCGCTTTCACCTTGCGCACGAGCCCGACGAGGCCGGGCGCGAGCGTCAGGACCAGCAGCATCTGCAACAGTTGCAGGACGAAGGCGCCGATCAAAGCCATAGCGCCAGCACCAGAAGCAAGATCACGAGCAGCACGAAGACGATGCTGAGATAGCGGCGGATCGTCAGGAACTGTAGGCCGTTGAGCTGATCGGCGGCGAAAGAGATGCCGCGCGCGATCGGCGCGTAGACTTCGTCCCAGATGAGATCGCGCAAGCTGACGGCGAGCGAGGCCGCGCGCAGATCGCCGGGCGGCGACATCACTACGCGCTCGCGCGCCGCGAAGAACACCGTGCCGAAAACGCGGCGAATCGGCTGCGCGAAGCTGGTCGCGCTGTATTGCGCCATGGGGCTCGGCACCGGGAAACCGCAATCCCAGGCCGGACCCCGCCGCAACCGCCGCGAGGCGAGACGATGGATCGCACTCGCCGTCAGCACCGCTGAGACCGCGATGAACAGGAAGACAAGCAGCCCATCATAGGAGCTGCGGCTCTCGCTGACCGGCACGATGGCGAGCCAGGCGATATGCGCTTGCGGTGGCATGCGCCCGCCGACCAGCGCCTGAGCAAGCGGCGTCAGCGCATCGATGACGAATCCGGGCAAGATGCCGGCGAGCAAACATAGCGCGGCGAGGGTGAACATCGCGGCCAGCGACCAGCGATCCGCCTCACCCGCTTGCGTCACCGCATTCGAGCGCGCGCGGCCGAGGAAGGTGACGCCGAATGCCTTGACGAAACACGCCGCCGCCAACGCCGCCGAAAGCGCGAGCACCGCGCCGACGCCGGGGATCAGGATCTTCAGGCCCCATTGCGGCAGCGCCGGGCTCAAAAGGATCGCCTGGAAGGTCAGCCATTCCGAGACGAAGCCGTTGAGCGGCGGCAGCGCCGAGATCGCAACGCAGCCGACGAGGAAGGCGAAGCACGCAAGCGGCATCTTGTGGATGAGGCCGCCAAGCTTCTCCATGTCGCGCTGCCCGGTCGCGGTGAGCACCGCGCCGCTACCGAAGAACAACAGGCTCTTGAAAAGCGAGTGGTTGAAGACATGGAACAGCGCGGCAATCAGCGCCAGCGCCGCCGCGCCGTTCATGCTCGCGGCGCGGAAGCCGAGCGCCAGGCCGAGACCGATGAAGATGATGCCGATATTCTCGACGGTGTGATAGGCGAGCAGGCGCTTGAGGTCGTGCTGCATCAGCGCATAGAGCACGCCGAGCAGCGCCGTCGCGGCGGCGAGCGCGAGCACGATCATGCTCGCCCACCAACTCGGCGCGTTGAGCAGATCGAAGACGATGCGGATGAAGGCGTAGACCGCGACCTTGGTCATGACGCCGCTCATCAGCCCGGAGACATGGCTCGGCGCCGCCGGATGTGCGAGCGGCAGCCACACATGAAGCGGCACGAGACCGGCTTTCGATCCCGCGCCGAGCAAGGCCAAGCACAGCACCAGCGCGGCCATCGCCGGCCCGTGCGACGCCGTGCGAATTTGCGCGAAACCGTAAATGCCCTCGGGCCCGGCGAGTAAGCCGAAAGCCAGCAGCAGCGCCAACGTGCCGAAGCTCGCCATCACGAGATAGACGTAGCCGGCGCGCGTATTATCGGCTTCGCGATGATGCGCCATGACCAGCGCCCAGGAGGAGAGCGACATCACCTCCCAGCACAGAAGGAAGCTGAACGCGTCGTCGGCGAGGACGACGAGCGTCATCGCGGCGAGGAACAGCGGATAGAAAGGTAGCACGCGATGCGGCACCTCTTCGTGCCGGCCGTAGCCCAGCGCATAGAGGCTGGACGTCGCGCCGCCGAGGCTGACGACGATGAGAAAGAACGCGGCGAGCGCGTCGAGGCGGAAATGCGCGCCGATCCAAGGCAGGCCGAGCGGCAGCACGATCGACGCCGGCGCTGCGCGCAGCAGCAAATCGCTCAGCGTTGCGGCCAGCACGAGCAGCGACAACAGCAGGCTCGCGCCATAAACGATGGGCGTCGCCTCGCGGCGGCGCGACAGCGCGGCGCCGGCGAGCGCGATAACAAGAAAACCGGTGATGCCGGCCAGCGCGAGTTCGAGATACATGCGGGCGTCTAGCTGGGCTTCAACCTCACGCCGCGGCCGCCGCTCGAACTGGTCGCGCCTTCGCCGATCAACTCGATGCCGGCGGCACTCAGTGCATTCACCAGCTTCATCAGGGAATCGACATTGCCGCGCACCACGCCGTCGCTCGCCTCCATGCGGTGGATCGTCGGCACCGAGAGGCTCGAGATCTCGGCCAGGCGCCGCTGGTCGATGCCGAGCAGCGCACGCGCCGCTTTCATCTGCCCCGAAGAAATCATGTTTTATATATCATTTTATACAGTTTAGTTACGCTTAAAAATATCTACTCTCTCTAAATGAGATAATCAACCATAAGAATATATAGATTACTGACAACCAAAGACGGCAGCATCCGGACCGAGCTTTCGAAGCTGCGCCAAACGGAGGAGCTCACCACAAGCGCAAAGCCGCCGCTTCGGCCCGAGCACATCTGGTCCATCTGAAGCAAATTGCAGCTAGCGAACCGAGTGTGCGATCTCGCGATGTTCAATCTCGTGACCGACAAACTCGGCAGTACGCTCGGCTGCTCTCGGCTGCTTGCTCAGTGGATCGCTGCTGTCGGACTCGATCCCAGCTTCGTCGGAACTCACTCGCTCCGACGCATCAGAGCAACGCTCGTCTATTGCCGCACCGGGAATTTGCGCGCAGTGCAGTTGCTTCTCCGCCATACGAAGATCGAGAGCATCGTTTACCGCCGACTTCTGCAACACTATCTGCCAACATTGGAAGTGCCGCGCGCCGTGGATTGTCCATTGGTGCACGGGAATTCGACAGTCGCGCTGAACATGCCCCGCTACATGCGATATGAGGCGGCAATCCAGAATCGAGCCGATGGATCGGGAGGCTTCACCTGGCTTATGTCTCGGCCCCAGCGGCGGCCATGCGCTCGCGCTGCGCGCCGGCATCGTCTGCTGCATCGCAAAGACCAATCGAGCGCGGCACAATGAAGCGCGTTGTCGTCGATCACTTCGGTGGTCCCGAGGTGCTGAGGGTCGTGGAGGACGCCGATCCAAGCCCGGGCATTGGCGAGATCTGCGTCAAAGTTTTGGCGGCCGGCGTGTCGTTTACAGACGCGCTGCTTCGCGCCGGCACGTATATCGGCGGCATCGCCGGCACGTCGATCGGCGCGCCGAAGCCGCCATTTACGCCGGGCTACGAGCTCGTCGGTGTGGTCGAGCAACTCGGTCCGGGCTGCTCGCGGCTGCATCCAGCGATGCGCGTGGCGGCCCTCACCGTGTGGGGCGCATGCGCGGAGCGCGTGTGCGTGCCGGAGGTGAACGCGGTCGAAGTGCCCGAGGATCTCGATCCGGCCGAGGTGGTGAGCCTGGTCTTGCCGTATATGACGGCCTATCAGCTTCTTCACCGCACGGCGAAGGTGAAACC
>DATMZZ010000300.1:0-5807 GCA_035573175.1 Allostellaceae bacterium | reverse complement strand
GGAATGGGCGCTCTGCATGCGCTTCCGCGCCGATCGCGATCTCATTCTCGAGAAGAGCCATGAGGGCGCCTATATGGACCCGACCATGTTCGAGGAGACCGAAGCCTCGAAGATGGGGTTCGATGCGACGGCGCCTTACGGGAATGACAGCCGCGTCGATTTCTGGCGTCCGCGCGCGCCGCATCTGACCGGCACGCCGCGCTATCAGACGGTGCGTCAGGCGCTCGAGGCGCAGCCGCTCTTCTTCACCCAGCTCATGGAAGCGGTCGGTAGCCGCGATGGGCGCGAGGTCGCGATGGAGCTCTACCGGCTGCGCGAAGAAGGTGTGCTCGATCGCCAGCCCAACGGCGAATGGACGATCGGCAAGACCGGTACGGCGGAGAGCAAATTCCTCGGGCATTGAATGAGAGCGCCCATTGATCGAAGGCGCGGGGCGGGAAGATCGGGAACAATCCGGCGCCCGCGCTCAGCGCGAAGGCTCATAAGGGAGGTTGGGATGCGCAAGTCGTTTGCTGTTGCCTTGCATGTGCTGAGCAGCGTCGCGTTGCTAACGCCGGCGCTTGCTGCAGCGCAGACGGTCGTGAAGGTCGGAATCATCAACACCTATTCCGGTTCCGAAGCCCAAACCGGCGACATGATGGACAAGGGGATCAAGCTCTACGTCAAAGAGCATCAGAAGGATCTCCCGCCGGGCGTCACCGTCGAGCTCGTGGTGCGCGACGACACCGGGCCCAATCCGGAAGTCGCCAGACGCGTCGCGCAGGAGCTGATCACGCGCGAGCACGTGCAATTCCTGGCCGGCGTGGTGTGGACGCCCAACGCCGCGGCGATCGCGCCATTGACGGCCGAGGCAAAAGTTCCCTTTGTGATCATGAACGCGGCGGGCGTCACGCTGCCGCGCATGTCGCCGTACATTATCCGCGTCTCTTATACCTTGCCGCAGCTCGTGACGCCGCTCGGCACCTGGGCGGCGCAGCAAGGCTGGAAGAAAGGCTATACCGCCGTGCCCGATTTCGCCCCCGGGCAGGAAAGCGAGACCGCATTCACCAAGGCGTTCACGGCGGCCGGCGGGCAGATGGTCGGCTCGGTGCGCTATCCGGTGGTCAACCCGGATTTCGCCCCGTTTCTTGCGCGCGCCAAGGATGTGAAGCCGGACGTGATGTACATCTTCTGCATCTCCGGCAAGCAATCGACCGCGATCATTAAGACGATGGCCGATCTCGGCATGCGCACCGCCGGCATCCATCCGGTGTCGGGTATCGATCTGACGACCGATGAAGAGTTGCCGAACATGGGCGACCTCGCGGTCGGGGTGAACAGCGCGGCGAATTACTCCGCTGCCGGCCAGCGGCCGGCGAATGTGGCTTTTCTTGCCGCATGGAAGCGCGATTACGGCGACAAGCTCGTGCCGAATCCTTTCTCGGTCCAAGGCTGGGACGGGATGGCTGCGATCTACGACGTGGTCAAGGCGACCAAGGGCAAGTTCACCGCCGATGAGGCAATGGCCTTGCTCTCACATTGGAAGAACCCCGACAGTCCGCGCGGACCGATCGCGATCGATCCCGAGACGCGCGACATCGTGCAGAACATCTATATCCGCAAGGTCGATAAGGTCGACGGGCGGTACGCCAATGTCGAATTCGTCACCTTCGAGCAGGTGAAGGATCCGTGGAAGGCGGAGAACCCGGCGAAATAAAGAGGCTTGGGCCCCGCTGCGGTAGATGATCGGGCTCGAGAGGTGCTGAGAGCGAAAATCGGCCGCCGCCCGGCTTTTCGTCCCTGACCGGACACATTCAAATCGATCGCCCTGACCAAATTGTGTTCGGGCGAGCGGACCGACTTTTTTCGTGAATGGGATTGCGAGTGATTATCAATCTCGGTAGTGTCGCCGGCTGAAAGCGCGAATGCGAGTCATTTGCGACAGATTGCTGGCGAGGGGGCCGATTTCGTGATTCTGAGACCGGACATGCGGAATACTCTCACAGAGAGAGTTATTGAAATAAATTCTCTCTTTAGTTGTTTCGGTAGACGGGCCCGAATCGGCTGGAACTCCCATTTCACTCATTGATGGAGCCGTCATGAGGCGGGCGTTTAACGGATCTCGGTGCAACACCGCTCTTGCGACGCTTGGCTTTATCCTCGCGACGCTCGGCTTCACCCTCGCGACGATGCCTGGCATCGGCTTTGCGCAAGAAGCCAGTGCACCGGTGGTCGCCGCGCCGGCCGTGCCGGCACCACCTGCGATATCCACATCGCCGGCCGCGGATGCACCGGCGACCGCCGCACCTGCTGTGCCGGCTGCCGCCGCGCCGGTTGCCGGTGCGGGGCTGTTGCCGCCCGATTTCTCGGCCTGGGGCATGTTCATGCATGCCGATGTCATCGTGAAAGCAGTGATGGTCGGCCTCATCTTCGCCTCGATCATCACCTGGACGATCTGGCTGGCGAAAAGCATGGAGCTCTTTGCCGCTGGGCGCCGGATTCGCGAGGCCTTCGGCATCATCGATGGCGCGCGCAGCCTGGCGATCGCGATCGATCGCATCGGCACCGAGAATCACGTGGCGCGTACCTTGCTGCATGCCGCGAGCGAGGAACGGCGTCAGTCGGTCGACGCGCTTGAGGATCGCGAGGGGTTGAAAGAGCGTATCGTCTCGCATCTCGATCGCATCGAGGCGGGGGCCGGACGGCGCATCACCAAAGGCACCGGCGTGCTCGCGACGATTGGCGCCACCGCGCCCTTCGTCGGCCTGTTCGGGACGGTCTGGGGCATCATGAACAGCTTCATCGGCATCTCGCAATCGCACACGACCAATCTCGCCGTCGTCGCGCCGGGCATTGCCGAGGCGCTGCTCGCGACCGCTTGCGGCCTCTTCGCCGCGATTCCTGCGGTGGTGATCTACAATCATTTCGCGCGCCAAGTCGCGGCCTATAAGGCGGTGGTCGGCGATACCGCCGCGGCGGTGCTGCGCCTGGTCTCGCGCGATCTCAGCCGCGGCGAGGACACGATCACCGAGCGTGCCGGCCCGCGCGAATCCCTGATGACGGCGGAAGTAGACTAGACGATGGCCGCGCGCCTGCATCACGACGACGAGCTCGTGGAGAATCACGAGATCAATGTCACGCCGTTTATCGACGTGATGCTCGTGCTGCTCATCATCTTCATGGTTGCGGCGCCGCTCGCGACGGTCGATGTCTCGGTCAATTTGCCGGCCTCGACCGCGCAGCCGCAGCCGCGTCCGGAAAAGCCGTTGTTCTTGACGATCAAAGCCGATCATTCGCTCGCTCTCGGCGATGATGCGGTCGACAAGGATAATCTCGGCGCGCTGCTCGATCGCGAATCCGGCGGCGACAAGACGCAGCGCATCTTCCTGCGCGCCGACAAGACGGTCGATTACGATTCGTTGATGCAGACGATGAACCTGCTGCGCGCGGCCGGCTAT
Organism: Allostellaceae bacterium; assembly: GCA_035573175.1. Lineage (GTDB taxonomy): Bacteria > Pseudomonadota > Alphaproteobacteria > ATCC43930 > CGMCC-115725 > CAIKMD01. Next base: position 2,370 of record DATMZZ010000300.1, on the reverse strand, counting down.
CTCGAGATCGCGCTGGTCGGCCTCGAGGCGTCCAGCAGCGGCAGCAAGTAATCGTGGTGGTGTCGCGGATGATTGGCGTGCGCAGCGTGCCGAGATTGCCGATCGTCAGCACGACCTCGTCGCCCTGCTGAAAGAAAAGGCCGCGCGGCCGGCCGACGCCGAGGCAGGTGCTGTAGCGCAGCATATAGCCGTTGGTATCGCCGAGCCCCTCGATCGTCTTCTTGTCGCGTACGACGCGGTTGAAATCGAGAATGTCGGAGAGGCGGAAGCCGAGCAGATCGGTATAGAAGGTGAGGGACTCCGCCATCGCGACATTGTCGAAGCCGAAATGGCCGAGGCGGCGGATCTTGAACGGGCGGTCGAGAAGCACGCCCCCTACGTCATATTTGGCGACGTCGTATTTCTTGTTTCTTGGCTGCTTGTGCGTCGGCCATCGTCGCCTCCGGATCGCGCTCTATTTCGCCAGGTGCTCGGCGTCGAGTGCTTGCTGCACCAGCTTGCGCATCGCGAGATGCGGCGCATCGGAGCGGATATCGATTGTCGGCGCGTCGGGCATGCTTTCGGCGATCCGCTGCTGCGCCTCCATCACCGCGACGTCCTCATCGAAGATGCCGCGCGACTCTTGCGCGAAGCGCTGGGTGAACGCGACATCCTCGACGCCCCAATTGCGGATTTGCGCATAGAAGAGGAACGAGGTGTTCGCTGTCTCCGGCGTCGCGGTCAGCATGACGCGCATGCGCGGCGCGTTCTCGCGGCCTTCATCGATCGTTGTCGTGCCGGCGGGCGCGAAGCCGACATCGACCATGCAATGACTCGGCAATTCGGCTTCGGTGATCTGCCAGCGATCGACCTTGCCCATCTGGCCGAGATATTTTGTCCAGAGCGGGATCGGATCGAGATTCGGCATCCACCGGCTCATGCGCACGCTGCGCGCGAGCCGCTCGGTGGTGACGGGATTGGTGTCGGTACCATGTCCGCCTAAAGTTTTCGGATGGACGTACGCGACATGCGACAGGTCGAGCAGATTGTCGTTGTTCAGCTCCCAGCTGCATTTCATCGGCATCGGCTTCGCGTCATTGCCTTTGATGACGGCCCAGCCCGGCTCGGCGAGATAGTGCCATTGCGGCAAGAGGCTCTCATCAATCTGCTCGGGATCGCCCATCCAAATCCACAGCAGGCCCCAGCGCTCGAGCAGCGGATAGCGGGTGACGCGCGCATCGAGCGGGATTTGCGGCTGGCCGGGAATTTCGATGCATTGGCCGCTTGGCGCGAATTTGAGGCCGTGATAGCCGCAGCGCACATTGTCGCCTTCGATGAAGCCCATGGAGAGCGGCAAGTTGCGGTGGCAGCAGCGATCTTCGAGCGCGACGGCCTCGCCCTTCTCGATGCGGTAGAGCATGACCGGCAGGCCAAGGAGAATCCGCGCCAGCGGGGCGCGCCCAACCTCTTCGCTCCAGGCGGCGACGTACCAGCAATTGCGCAGGAACATGGACCCCATCCTCCCGGGCGCTTCCCTAACACGGCGATGTTGTCATGACAACATCAGGTCGGTAGGCTGCTATCTCAAAGGGGAGGGAGTGCCATGAATATCGATGTCCACGCCCATATCGTCGGACCGGCCTTTTACGACGCGATGAAGAAAATCCCGGGCGTCACCACCGTGCAGAACCGCTACGGCACCGGCATCCTCAAGAACGGTGAGACCGTCATCAACATCAACGAGGATTTTTTCGCGCCGAACCATCATGTCGGCGAGATGGACAAGCGGCATATCGATCTATCGCTGCTCTCGCTGACGACGCCGAATGTCTACGTCTTTCCAAAAGAGCTGCAGGCGGAGGCCGCGCGTCTCGCCAATGACGAGGCGATCGATCGTGCGCGCAAGTTGCCGGATCGTGTTCGCGTTCTCGCCAGCTTGCCGCTCGACGATATCCCCGCGGCGATCGCCGAGGTCAACCGTGTCGCCGGCATGAAAGAAGTCTGCGGCATCTCGGTGGGCTCCAATGTTAACGGCGTGCAGATTTCCGATCCGCGTTTCGAGCCGGTCTGGGCCGAGATCAACAAGCACAAACTGGCGGTGGTCGAACATCCGAACTTCCCGCCCTTCGCTGGCGATCTGCCGGATTACAATCTCTCGCTGATGCTCGGCTTCTACTTCGAGACCCAAATCTGTGTCACGCGGATGATCGTCAACGGTATCTTCGCGCGGTATCCGGATATGAAATTCATCGTCGCGCATACCGGCGCCGGCATGCTCGGCATCATGAATCGCCTGCGCGCCATTCCGCGCGCGTGGCCCGATGCGCAGGAGAAGATGCAGCATCGCCCGTTCGACGATTTCGCGAAGAATCTCTATTACGACAGCTGCTC
>DATMZZ010000299.1:0-12063 GCA_035573175.1 Allostellaceae bacterium | reverse complement strand
GGTCGGCAAATGGGATAGGGCGAGGACCTTGGTCAGGTTGAGCGAGACAGCGACGAAGATGAGACCGGCCAGTGCTGCCGAGGCGCCGACCTGCGCGATGAAAAAGTCGCCCCAAGCTTCCATTTCTCCTATCTCCCCCGGCAATTTTTAGCGCGAATTGGCTTTGTCCGCGAGCACGTCTATCCTGCGTCCGCCAAGGGGAGAACGCTGTTAATGGATACCGTCTCTTACCGCGATCTCGCGGTTGAAGAATTCGACACGACGACCTTGCTCGCCCATGCGAGCCAGCAGGCGGTGCAGCGCCGGTACGAGGATTTCCTGATCGTCGATATCGACGGTCATCACTACGAGACCGCGTCCTTCGCACAGATTGTCGAGTTCATCGAAGATCCGGTGATGCGCGATCAGGCGAAATATCAGGGTTATGGCGGCAGCGGCATCGCCAGCGGCGCGGGTGCCTATCAAGAGCTCGGCGGGCGCGTGACCCGCTATCCCGGCCGGCGCAAGGAGAAGACACCGCCCGGCACGCATCGCGATCTGACCATCACGCGGCGCTGGATGGACGCGATCGGCATCGACATCCTGATGCTGTTCCCGACACCGATGCTCGGCCTGGGTTTCACTCCGCGCGTCGATGTCGAGGTGGCGCTTGCCCGTGCTTATAACCGCTGGCTTTGCGATGTCGTGCTCGCCGAAGAGCCGCGCATCAAATCATCGCTCTATTTGCCGATGAACGATTCCGAGGCGGCCTACAAGATCGTGCAGGATTTCGCCGGCAAGAAAGGCGTCGCCGGCTTCACCGTCTGTACGGCGCGGCACAAGCAGCTCTACGACAATTCCTATATGAAGCTCTATGCCGATATCGAGGCGCGCGGCCTGCCGCTGGTGTTCCACTCCTCGCTCGGCTCCAGCGACCAGAGCCTCAATCTCTGCAATCGTTTCCTCGCTGCGCATGCGCTCGGCTTCTCGTGGTGGAACATTCTCCACTGCACGAATTGGCTGGTGAACGGCCTGCCCGAGCGTTTCCCGAAGCTCAGGACCGTGTGGGTCGAAAGCGGCCTCGCCTGGATCCCGTTCCTGATGCAGCGCCTCGACAATGAATGGATGATGCGCAGCTCGGAAGTACCGCTCCTGAAGAAGCGGCCGTCTGATTACATGCGCGAGATGTATTTCTCGACGCAGCCGATGGAGATGGTGAACAACCGCGAGGCGCTCGAGCTCACCTTCAAGATGATCAATGCCGAGACGCAACTCATGTATTCCTCGGACTATCCGCATTGGGATACCGATCTGCCGTCGACGATCTATGATCTGCCGTTCCTCTCCGAACAGGCCAAGCGCAACATCCTCGGCGGCAATGCCAAGCGCGTCTTCAACCTCGAGCCGGTGATCTCCGAGGCGAAGCAGCGGCGCCTCGCCGCCCGCGTCGGCTAAGGCACGCGGCTAACGCCGTGCTTCGCGGATCGCGCGCCAGAGTTTTTCCGGCGTCGCTGGCATCGGCACGTCGTCGACGCCCAGCACCGAGAGCGCATTGACCAGCGCATTGCCGACCGCCGGCAATGCGCCGACGCTGCCCGCTTCGCCCGCGCCTTTGACGCCGAGCGGATTGGTCTTGGTCGGCACCGGATGGCTGTCGATATCGATTGCCGAGACATCGCTGGCGCGTGGCATTGCGTAATCCATGAACGAGCCGGTGAGAAGCTGGCCCGAGTTCGGATCGAAGCGGATATCCTCCATCAGCACCTGACCGATGCCTTGGACGATGCCGCCGCTGACCTGACCCTCGAGGAGCAGCGGATTCATCACCGTGCCGACATCGTCGACGACGCTGTAGCGCATGATGTCGACGATACCGGTTTCCTCGTCGATCTCCAGCTCGCAGACATGGCAGCCATTGGGGAAATTCTCGACCTTCGCGGTGTACATCGCACCGGCAACGAGGCCGGGCTCCTGTCCATCGGGCAGGCTGCGCGGATTGAGCGATTCCTTCGCGATCTCGCCGATCGTCAGCGTGCGGTTGGAGCGCGTCGAGGAGAATACGCCGTCCTCGAATTTCACTTCGCCGGCATCGATGCCCATGACCTTGGCGGCAATCGCTTTGCCTTTCGTGATGATCTTGTCGCTGGCGGCGAGCACGGCCGAGCCGCCGAGCGTCGCCGAGCGCGAGCCGCCGGTGCCTTGGCCGATCGCGACCTTGTCGGTATCGCCCTGGACATAATGGACCTGTTCCGGCTTGAGGCCGAGACGGTCGCAGATGATCTGCTTGTAGATCGTCTCATGTCCTTGGCCTTGCGTGATCGAGCCGCTGAGCAGAGTCGCCGTGCCACTGCTGTCGAAGCGCACCTCGGCGGCCTCGAAGCCGGGCGCCGCAGCGCGCTCGATGGTGTTGGAGAGGCCGAGGCCGCGCAGCTTGCCGCGCCTCTTCGCTTCGTCGCGCCGCGCCGGAAAGCCGGCAATATCGGCGGCGTGCTCGGCTTTCGACAAGGTGGTCGCGAACTCGCCGCAGTCATAGGTGAAGGTGAGGCCCGATTTGAACGGCATCGCTTCGGGCGGAATGATGTTGCGCCTCCGCAACTTGAGCGGATCGATGCCGAGCTCTTTGGCTGCGCAATCGACGATACGCTCGATGACATAGGCGGCTTCCGGTCTTCCATTGCCGCGATAGGGCCGTACGGGATTAGTGTGCGTGAAGACCGCCGTCACGTCGGCATGGATCGCCGGCGTGCGATAGACCCCGGCCAGGGTGCCGAGATTGCCAACAAAGACATTCGAATTCATCTGCAGATAGGCGCCGAGATTGGCGATCGTCTTTACGCGGAAGCCGAGGAAATGCCCGTCCTTGTCGAGCGCCAGCTCGGCATCGGTGACATTGTCGCGGGCCTGCGCGTCGCTGACGAAAGCTTCAGAGCGCGTGCTCGTCCATTTGACCGGCCGGCCGGTCAGCTTCGAGCCGAGCAGCACCAGCGCGACCTCGTTATAGACGGCGGATTTCATCCCGAAACTGCCGCCGATATCGCCGGCAACGACACGGATCTTGGCCTCCGGTACTTTCAGCACGTAATTCGCCAGCTCGGCGCGATACGGATGGGTGCGCTGCAAGGTCGTGTAGATCGTGTAGCGATCCTCGGCCGCGTTGTAATCGCCAAGCGCGCCACGCGGCTCCATCGTCGCAGCGGTGACGCGATTGATCACGAAGCGGCGCTTCACAATCTTGTCGGCGCGCGCAAAGGCCTCGTCGGTCGCGGCCTTGTTGCCTTCGAGATGCACGAAGCAGATATTGTTCGGGCAATCCTCCCAGACTTTGATCGCTTCCGGCTGAACCGCTTCCTCGCCGGAGACGACCGCCGGCAGCGGCTCGTAGTCGACGTGGATAAGCTCGGCCGCGTCGGCGGCCTGTGCAGCGCTTTCGGCGACAACGAAAGCGAGGTAATCGCCGACCCAGCGCACGCGATCGGTGACGAGTGCCGGGAAGCGCGGCTTATAGGAAGCCGAGCCATCGCGGCGCTTCATGCCGGTCGGGACGGGAAGGTCGCCCCAGCCCGATGCTTCCCAATCCGCTCCGGTTAGCACGGCGAGCACGCCCGGCACCGCTTTGGCATCGCGCGTGTCGATCTTGAGGATGCGCGCATGCGCATGTGGCGAGCGCAACACATAGCCATAGGCCATGCGCGGCAGCACCATATCGTCGACATAGCGGCCGCCGCCGCGCAGCAGTCGCGGATCCTCGAAGCGCGAGACCGGCTGGCCGAGTGCGAATTCTCCCATGCTTTTCCCTCCCTTGCGTCCTTATTCGCCGATCACATGCAACACGATTTCGCGCTGATGCGGGATACGCCGATGCTCGAATAAATAAATGCCCTGCCAGGTGCCGAGGACGAGCTCGCCATCGGCGATCGGAATGCTGAGCTGAGTCTGGGTCAGTGCGGCGCGCAGATGCGCCGGCATGTCGTCCGGCCCCTCGGTGTCGTGCCGATAGCGTTTGGGATCTTCTGGCGCGACGCTCTCGAAGAACATTTCGAGATCGGCGCGGACATCGGGATCGGCGTTCTCCTGGATCACCAGCGAGGCGGAGGTGTGGCGGCAGAATAGCGTTAGCAGGCCGGTCGTGATCTCTTGCTTGTCGAGCCAATCGCGGACCGCGGCGGTGATCTCGATCAAGCCGCGGCCGCGTGTCGAAACGCGGAGAGGATGAATCGCTTGCTGCATAGAGCGATTATAGCGCGGGCAGCACGAGCCGGGGCGTGGGAACCGCCACGCCAGGTCTCGGTTATACGCTTGTCACCCGTCTTCGTCGGGTGCGTCGCTTCCGCTCGCGCGAGCGGCTGCTTCGCCCACCGATCTCGAGGCAAAGGAGACAAACTATGCGCAACATCGCCAACATTCTCGTCGTTGCAGCCGCCGCGAGCATTGTGACCTTGCCACTCGCGCATGCCGCGGGCCAGAGCGACTCGTCAACATCGTCACAAAATCATGTGCAGCAGCATCAAGAGACGGTGCCGCCGTCTTCGTCATCGCAGAAGCCCGATTCGCGCCGCGATCAATCGGCTGAAGCACCGCAATCGCCGGCCGTGATCACGCCGCCATCGACAGGCGATAAGAGCGTCATCACGCCGCCAGCAACCGGCGCGGCGAAAACGCCGATCATCAAGCCGCCTGGCTCGCCTGGAAACAAGGACGAGATCCAGCCGAAATAATCGGTCACAAAAATCTTTGATACCTCTTCCGTGCGGGACCGATCCGTTTTAAAGAACGCGAACGGTCCCGCGCGCGGCGGCATGAGCGTGGGGACTCATGTACTCCGTTCATTGATCAGCCGTTGAGGTCACGGGAGGGAGACTCGCGGATGGTCGAAGCCGAATGGTGGCGGGGCGCCGTCATCTATGAGGTTTATCTTCAGAGCTTTTGCGACGGCAACGGCGACGGTATTGGTGACCTGCCGGGCCTGTTGTCGCGTCTCGACTATATCGCCTCGCTGGGCGTCGATGCGATCTGGATCACGCCTTTCTACCGCTCGCCGATGGCCGATTGCGGCTACGATGTCTCCGACTATCGCGCGATCGATCCGCGCTACGGCACCCTCGCCGATTTCGACGCAGTGGTTGCGCAGGCCAAGGCGCTCGGCCTCAAGGTGCTGATCGATCAGGTCTGGAGTCACACCTCGATCGAGCATCCCTGGTTTGCGGAAAGCCGATCGAGCCGCAACAACGGTAAAGCGGATTGGTTCGTCTGGGCCGACCCGCGATCCGATGGCGGGCCACCCAATAATTGGCTTTCCGCTTTCGGCGGTCCCGCGTGGAAATGGGAGCCCGCGCGCCGGCAATACTATTTGCATCACTTCCTGCCGGATCAGCCCAAGCTCGATCTCACGAATGAGCGCGTGCTGGAAGCGCATTTCGCGAATGCGGAATTCTGGCTGCTGCGTGGTGTCGACGGCTTTCGTTTCGACGCCATCGATTTCATGCTGCATGACGACGCGCTGCGCGACAATCCGCCCAATCTGACCGCGCAGTCGACCGCCTGGAATCCTTTCCGGCTGCAGCGCCACATCCACGATATGTGCCAGCCGACCAGCCAAATGCTGATGAGCCGCATCCGCCGCTTCATCGATCGCTTTCCGAATTGCGTCACGGTTGGCGAGATGTCGAGCGAAGTCGGTGCTCTGGGCCGCATCGCCAATATGACCGGCAACACCAAGCTGCATATGGCCTATACGCTCGGCGTCATGAAATCGGCTTTCGGCGTACCGATGATTCGCGGCGCGATCGAGGAAGCCGCGGTGTTGAACCGCACCGGCTGGCTTTGCTGGGGTTTCAGCAATCACGATGTCGATCGCGTTGCTACGCGTTGGAATGCGAGCGGCAAGGACCCGCAGCGCTTCGCCCAGCTCTCGCTGGCCTTGCTCGCCTGCTTGCCGGGCAGCGTTTGTCTTTATCAAGGCGAAGAGCTCGGCTTGCCCAATGTGAATTTGCCGAGCGACACGATCCGCGATCCTTTCGGCCTCACTTTCATGCCGGCCTATATGGGACGCGACGGCGGGCGTACGCCGATGCCCTGGATCGCCGGTGCGAACCAGGCTGGGTTCACGCAAGCGGCGACGAGCTGGTTGCCGATACCCAAATGTCACGCCGCTTTAGCGATCGATCGGCAAGAGCAAGACAGAGACTCCACGCTCGCTTGCTATCGTCGCCTCATCGCCTGGCGCAAGCAGCACCCTGCACTGCGGGTGGGCGAGCTCGAAATGATCGCCTTGCCGGAGCCCGTGGTCGCGTGGCGGCGGCGCTATCGAGGGGATTGCGTCACGGCTTTTTTCAATCTCTCGGATCAGCCGGTGAGCGTGGAGCGGAACGATCTTGCGACGTTCAAGGCAGCTTGCGAGCTCGGCTTCGTCACGGTGCCGAAGGACGGCGCGTTGCAACTGCCGCCTTACGGCGTCTCACTCGGCACTGAGAACCGCGACGGGAAGCCGCTCTAGCGCCGCGGAGGCGAGGATCGTCTGCGCCTCGCTGCGGATGCGTGTACCGGTGAAGTGATCGATCCAGACTCCGTCCGTGCGGATGATGGTATCGCTCAACGCCGCGCCGCCCGGCCAGAACGCGCCGAGCTCGCCGCGGATAACATGCGATAGCAAGCGCGTGACGATAACGATGACTGCCTCATCGCCGCTCTCGCGGCGAAAGGCGATGATATGCTCGGCGCCGCCGCCGGTGACGGTCAGCGGTTCGTACCGGCCGGTGGCGAACAGTCCGGACCGGCGATTCCGTAGCGCCAGCAGCCGCTCGGTCAGCCAAAGCTTCAACCAACCGTCGCGCCAGCGGCTAATCGCCGAGGCCAAATCGAGCGAGGACAGCGCGGCGCGGCGCGTCCGATAATCGACTGGCTGACGATTATCGGGGTCGACCAGGCTCAGATCCCAGAACTCGTTGCCTTGATAGAAATCGGGCACGCCTGGGGCCGTCGCTTTGAGAACGAGTTGCGATAGCGAGTTGAAAGCGCCGAAGCGCAGGATCGGCGGCAGGAAGCGCAGAAGGCTGTCAGTGAAATGATTATGCGCCGGCTCGAACAGACGCTCGATGAAGCGCTCGAAGCCGGCCTCGTAGGCTTCGTCGGGCGCCGTCCAGGACGTCTCCAGCTTTGCCTCACGCGCCGCTTTGATCGCGTAGGCTTTGAGGCGGGCAACATATTCCTTGCGTTGCGTGTCCGATCGCAGAAGGCCGCTGGGCTGCATCGGCCACGTGCCGACGATGCTCTGATAAAGCAAATACTCATCATTGGCGCTCGGCGTCGGCCGGCCCGAGGCCTCGCCGCGATGCGGCCGATTGTAGATTTGCCAGCGCGAGACGCGGCGTGCCCATTCGTCGGGAATCTCGCTCAGCACGTCGAGCCGTGCCCGCATATCTTCGCCGCGTTTGGTATCATGCGTTGCGGAAGCAAGCATCCCGAGCGGCCAAGCCGCGGTGCGTTCCGCCATCTGCTCGTGATAGAGGCCCGGCGAGGTCGTCGGCCGATAAGGCGATGCGCCCACCTCATTCGTCGATGCGAGCGGCACAAAGCGATAGAAGAACGTATCTTCGACCGCCTTGGCAGCGATTGCGCCGGTATATTGCTGGAAACGCGCCACGAAGCGCAGGATCGCAACGCGCTTATCCGCGAAATGGCTCGGATTACGGGTGCGAATGTCGAGCGTCAGCAACGCTGCGATGAAATCGAGGATCTCGCCATCGGCGCCTTGCCAGCGGCGATGGGCTTTGGCGACGGCTTCGGCGATGATACGGCGATCGTCGTCGCTGGCGCCGCGCTCGGTGACATAGGTGCGATAGACGGAGAAGGCAGCGACGATTTCGATCAAAGCGTCGCGCACGCGCTTGCGCGTGAAATCGCGCGTGAACCAATCGGCCTCCGTGATATCGGCCAGCCAATTGACGAGATAGGTCAGCTCGCTGGCGAGGTTGCGATCGATGACCAGCAGCCGACAGCGATAGATTTCGTCTTCGACATTGACATCGCCGCCGCGGCCGGTGAAGCGGCCCCAATGACGCTGCAATTTCGCGAGGCCGGTCGGCTCGATGAAAAGACCGTTGGCAAGAGCGAGATAGTCGTAGCCGGTCGTGCCGGAGACCGGCCAGCTTTGCGGCAGCTTCTCCGTGCCCGTGAGAATTTTTTCGACAAGGATATAGGGCCGCAGGCGCTTGCCGCTGCCGTCGCGCGGCACGATCGCCGCGGCGAAAGCGTTGAGGCGGCGGCAATAGCGCTGCGGATCGGCGAGCCCGTCGACATGGTCGATGCGCAGCCCCTGCAATATGCCGTCGGCAAGCAGCCGGCCGAGGAATTCATGCGTATCCCGGAAAACCACGATGCGCCCCATGCGCATGCCGGCGAGTTCGGGGATATCGAAGAAGCGGCGGTAATTGACTTCGTCTGACGCGGTGCGCCAATGCGCCAGCCGGAAAGATTGCCGCTGCAGCAATTCGTGTAACCGGGTCCAGCTCGGGGAATCGCCCTTGATGCCTTGCCAAGCGGCGACCGCTTTCTCGATGTCTTGCTTTGTAGAGTGGTCGCGCGCGGCCGCGGCGAGGGCGTCCTTTGCGGCGCTTGCGACCTCACGCTGATAGCGCGGCGCGGCCTCGCTGAGGAAGGATTCATGCAGCGCATCGAGGGCGCGCGCGAGTGCGGGCGCGTGGGCGAGGGGGCCAAGGATCGCCCCATAATCCCCCGGGCTCACCGGCAGGCGATGATCGGCGTACCAGAAATCGAACGTGCCGGTTTCGGCGCCGAAACGCAGCTCGATCTCGCCCTCGGTCAAGGCGGCGCCATAGCTTTTGCCCAGTACCGGCACCAGCAGCTTGCCTGCAAGATCGCGGCGCGGCGGGGACCAGTCGACATCGAAATAGCCGGCATAGGGCGATGCCTGTCCCCATTCGAGGACATCGAGCCACCACGCATTATCGGCATGGCCGACGCCCATATGATTGGGAACGAAGTCGAGGATCAGGCCGAGACCATTCTCGCCAAGGCTGGTACAAAACCGCGCGAAGCTCGCTTCATCGCCGAGCTCGGGATTGATGCGGCTGTAATCGACGACGTCATAGCCGTGTGTGCTGCCGGCCCGCGCCTTGAGGAAAGGCGAGCAATAGACATGGCTTATGCCCAAACGCGCAAGATAGGGAAGGAGGGCCGTTGCGTGCGCGAAGGTGAATTCGCGGTGGAGTTGCAGCCGGTAGGTGGCGAGCGGCGTGTCGAAAGGCGAGCGGCGATTCATGTCTCGCCGCGCGGCCGTTCCTTGCGGACCGCGCCCAGGATCGCGTCGGTACTCGGTGCGGCGAAAATCTCTTCGAGATTGCGCGATAATTTACGCCGCCAATTCGGCAGACGATCGTCGGTCCCGGGGATGTTTGGTTGCTCGCGTTCGAGTGACAGATCCTCCATCTGCACCATCAGCAGCGTGCAAGGCGTGCGGGCGAGGAAACCGTAGGCAGCGGCGACGAGACCGACAATATCCTCGCCGGTCGAGAAGCCTGCGGCCTGGATCGCCTCACGTAGACGCTGACGCTCATGCTCGCGCTCCCGAAGAGCCTGGTGATAGCGCGCCTCATCTTGATAAACGCCGAGCTGCTTGCGGGTCTCGATATCGACGCCCTCGAGGAAACCGATCAGCGGCGGCAGATCGTGGGTCGTGATCGAGACCAGCGCGTTGCGCGGATATTCCTCGGGCGAAAGAAAACGATCGCCGTCGCGCGCGAAGATCAGCAGCCGGCAGGAGAGGATGTTATGGCGTGTGAGCAGCGCAGGAAAATCGGGCGGCACCGTGCCGAGATCCTCGCCGATGATCAGGCAGTTGTTCTCGCGGCTTTCCTCTGCAAGCGCATTGCAAAGACTCTCCGCCGGCTGACGGAGATAGACACCATCGATCGGCTTGCCGCCGGAGGGCACCAGGAAGAGGCGATAGAAGCCCAGAACATGATCGATGCGCAGCGCCCTCGCGTGCCGCATCAACGCACGCAGGATGCGGCGCAGCACTTGGTACGACGCATGCCGCAGCGCATAGGGGTCGAAGACGGCGAGTCCCCAATCCTGTCCGGACTCGTTCCATTGATCGGGCGGTGCTCCGATATGGAAGCCCGGCACGATATTGGTCTGCTCGCTCCAGCCTTCGGTGCTTTCAGGCCCGGCGCCGACCGCGATGTCGAGATAGAGCCCGATCGCCATGCCAGCGGCGCGTGCGGCCTCGGCGCAAGCGTTGAGCTGCGTATCGGCTTCCCATTGCAGGAATTCGTGATAGGCCACCGCGAGCGGATCGGATTTCGCGAATTCATGTGTCGCCGTACCGCCGGAATCGCGAAATTCTTCCGGCCAGCTCATCCAATTGTCGCCGAAGCCAGGCTGACAGGAGAGCGCTTGATAGATCGCAAAACGTCGCAATGCCTCGCCCCGGTCTTTGGCGAAATGCGCAAAGGCCTGCACGATGGGATGGTCCGGTTCGCGCGCGCATAGCGTCGCGAAATCAGTGAAGACCAGGCGGAAGATTTCCCGCTTGATCAGCGCCACGGCTTCGTAATCGACCAGCGGCGCGTCGCGCAGTGCCTGCAGCCGGTCCCGAAAACCCGGCTCGGCGATGTGGGCGCGCGCCGTCGGCGAGATCGCGAGGGCCTGCATCGCCTCGGGATCGATATAGAGCACGTTGAGGAATTCGCGGCTTGATGGCGAGTAGGGGCTATAGCGTCGCGGCTCGGCGGCGTAGAGCGCGTGCAGCGGATTGACGCCGGCGAAATCCGCGCCTCGCTGCGCGGCGAGCTGCGCCACCTGCTTCAGGTCGCTGAAATCGCCGATTCCCCAATTGCGCGGGGAACGAATGCCGTAAAGCTGGACGGCGACGCCCCAGCGCCGTTCCTGTCGCGCCATCCACTCAGGCTCGAAGCAGCGGCGGGGCTCCGCCTGCGCTTGGGGTGTCGGCTCACCGGCAGTGCGCTGCAATGCTTCCTCGAGGCGATGAATCGTACCCTCGGGCACGTCGCGATGATGGCCCCAAGCGTCCTGATAGGAGCGGATGATTTCGATATCGTCGCTCATCATGTCGTCGGCGTTTCGATCGACCACAACGTGGCCCAGGCGGGCAGCTTGCCGTCTTGCGGTGCGGTGCCCCAGAGCAGCCGTCCGCGCGGCTTCGCGATTTGCTCGCCTGGTGTCGCAGTTAAATTCGCAATGAGCATGAGATGGCTGCCATCGGGCAGGTCCCATTCGACCGACAAGCCGCGATCTTTGGTGCGGTAGCGTGCGGGGGTAGCTTTCGTGTCGGTCAGGCGCGGCACGATCTCGCGCTTGCGCAGATCGAGCAATTGACGGTAGAGCGCAGCGATCTCGCGATCCGGCTGCTCGATCGCGGGTACGATCTTGCTGCGCTCGAAAGTGTCGATGGCCAGCGGATCGGGGATGCGCTCGCGTGCATCGGGCGAGGCGAAAGCCGGAAAGCGGGCGAATTCGCGGCGGCGTCCCTCGCGCACGGCGTTGCCGAGATCGCCGGTGAAATCGCAGAAGAACAGGAACGGCATGGTCGCACCGACTTCCTCTCCCATGAAGAACAGCGGCGGCGATGGCGCGAGAAGCTGGATCGCGATCGCCGCTATCAGCGCCTCGCGCGACACCAGCGTGATCAGCCGCTCGCCGAAAGCTCGATTGCCGATCTGGTCGTGGTTCTGCAGGAAGTTGACGAAAGCCAGCGGCGGCAGATGCGCGCTCGGCTCGCCGCGCGGCGTATCCCGGAAAGGCGAATGCTCGCCTTGATAGGCAAATCCATGAGCCAGCGTGCGGCCGAGACTTTCGACAGGCGATGCGGCGTAATCGCCGTAGTATCCATCGCTCTCGCCAGTCAGCACGACATGCATGGCGTGGTGGAAATCGTCATTCCACTGCGCATCGTAAGAGCGTGGTTTGCCAGCGCCATCGCGTTCGAGGAGGTGAGCCTCGTTCTTGTCGTTCTCCAGCACGAGATGGATATGCCGGTCACCGCAAGCCCGGCGCGCGGCCTGCGCCAGCTCTTCCAGGAAATGCGTCTTGCTCTGGTCGTGGATC
>DATMZZ010000298.1:0-2803 GCA_035573175.1 Allostellaceae bacterium | reverse complement strand
CACCGCGCGCTTGTTTTCCTGATAGCGGCCGCGATCGAAGCCATAGGCCATCGCCTGATCCTGCAGATCGCATTCGCCGCCCTGATCGCAGATCGGGCAATCGAGCGGATGATTGATCAGCAGGAATTCCATCACGCCCTTACGGGCCTTCTGCGCCTTCTCGCTGTCGGTGTGGATCACCATGCCATCGGCGACAGGCATGGCGCAGGAGGCAATCGGCTTCGGCGCCTTCTCTTGCTCGACGAGGCACATGCGGCAATTGCCGGCGATGGCGAGCCGCTCGTGGTAGCAGAAATGCGGCACCTCGACGCCGGCATGCTGGCAGGCCTGCAGCACCGTCGTATTGGCCGGAACCTCGACCTCGATGCCGTTGATCTTGAGCTTCGGCATCGTCCCTACTCCGCCGCCTGCGGCGCCGAAGCGCGATATTGCGCGATACGCCGCTCCATCTCGGGCCGGAAGTGCCGGATCAAGCCTTGCACCGGCCACGCCGCCGCATCACCGAGCGCGCAGATGGTGTGACCTTCGATCTCGTAAGTGACTTCGAGCAGCATATCGATCTCGGCCACCGTCGCCTGGCCTTTGACCATGCGCTCCATCACGCGCCACAGCCAGCCGGTGCCTTCGCGGCACGGCGTGCACTGGCCGCAGCTCTCATGCTTATAGAATTGCGACAGCCGCGCGATCGCTTTGACGATATCGGTGGATTTATCCATCACGATGACCGCGGCGGTGCCAAGGCCGCTCTTCACCTCGCGCAGCGCATCGAAATCCATCAGCACCGTGTCGCAGATATCTTTCGGGAGCACCGGCACCGACGCGCCGCCCGGAATGATCGCCAGCAGGTTGTCCCAGCCGCCGCGCACGCCACCGGCATGCGTCTCGATGAGCTCTTTCAGCGGAATGCCCATCGCCTCTTCGACATTGCACGGCTTGTTCACATGGCCGGAGATGCAGAAGACCTTGGTGCCTTCGTTCTTCGGCCGGCCAATGCCGGCGAACCACGACGCGCCGCGGCGCACGATCGTCGGCGCGACCGCGATGCTCTCGACGTTGTTGACCGTGGTCGGGCAGCCATAGAGACCGACGCCGGCGGGGAAAGGCGGCTTCAGCCGCGGCTGGCCCTTCTTGCCCTCGAGCGATTCGAGCAGCGCCATTTCCTCGCCGCAGATATAGGCGCCGGCGCCGCGATGCAGGTAGATGTCGTAATCATAGCCCGAGCCGCAGGCGTTCTTGCCGATGAGTCCGGCCTCGTAAGCTTCGTCGATCGCGACTTGGAGGCGGATCGCCTCGTTGGCGAACTCGCCGCGGATATAGATGTAGCAAGCGGTCGCGCCCATGCCGACGCCGGCGAGCAGGCAACCTTCGACCAGCTTGTGCGGGTCGTTGCGGATGATGTCGCGATCCTTGCAGGTGCCGGGCTCGCTCTCATCGGCGTTCACGACGAGGTAGCGCGGCCGGTCGCTGGTCTTCGGCATGAAGGACCATTTGAGCCCGGTCGGAAAGCCGGCGCCGCCACGGCCGCGCAGCCCCGAGGCTTTCACCTCGTTGACGATCCAGTCGCGGCCTTTGAGGATCAGATCCTTGGTGCCGTCCCAATCGCCGCGCGCCCGCGCACCGGCGAGGCGCCAATCGCCCGTGCCGTAGAGATTCGTGAAGATGCGATCCTTATCGGCGAGCATTCACTTAATCCCAGGCAAATCAGGAGAGGTGAGCGTCTTCGGCCCGCCTTCGGGCGCCGAGCCCTGACGGCCTTTGACCGAGCCCTCGGGCGGCTTCTCGCCGCGCGCGAGCGCATCGATCAGTTTCTCGGTCGTTGGCCCGTCGAGGTCTTCGTAGAAATCGCCGTTATTGACCTGGATGATGGGCGCGTTGACGCAGGCGCCGAGGCACTCGACCTCGAACAGCGTGAATTTCTTATCGGCCGTGGTCTCGCCGATGCCGATGCCGAGCTTCTTCTTGCAGGCGGCGACGACTTCGTCCGAGCCGCGCAGCCAGCACGGCGTCGTGGTGCAGACCTGGAGGAAATACTTTCCCACCGGCCGCAGATTGAACATCGTGTAGAAGCTCGCGACCTCGTAGACCTTGATCGGCGGCATCGAGAGAATTTCGGCGATGTGATCCATCGCCGCGCGCGGCACCCAATTGTCGTGCTGCTCTTGCGCGAGATAGAGCAGCGAGAGCACCGCGCTCGCCTGCCGGCCCGGCGGATATTTGGCGATATAGGCTTTCGCCTTCGCCATGTTCTCGGGCGTGAAGGTAAAGCTCGCCGGCTGCTCGAACGGTTCGCCGTTGTCGTGGCCGCTCATCGATCGACCTCGCCGAAGACAATGTCCATCGAGCCGATGATCGCCACGATATCGGCGAGCATGTGACCCCGCCCCATGAATTCGAGCCCTTGCAGGAAGGCGAAACCCGGCGCGCGGATCTTGCAGCGATACGGGCGATTGCCGCCATCGGTGACGAGATAGACGCCGAATTCGCCCTTCGGTGCTTCGACCGCCGTATAGGTCTCGCCCGGCGGCACGTGATAACCCTCGGTGTAAAGCTTGAAATGATGGATCAGCGCTTCCATCGAGGATTTCATCTCGCCGCGCGGCGGCGGCATGACCTTGCGGTCATTGACGCGGACCGGACCCGACGGCATGCGGTCGAGCGCCTGCTTCATGATCCGCCAGGATTGACGCATCTCCTCCATGCGAATGAGATAGCGGTCCCAGCAATCGCCGTTCTTGCCGATGGGAATATCGAAATCCATCTGCTCGTAGCCGTCATAGGGCTGCGCTTTGCGCAAATCCCAGGG
>DATMZZ010000297.1:0-21402 GCA_035573175.1 Allostellaceae bacterium | reverse complement strand
GGATGTGCTTCACGCCGCAGGAATATTCGTAGACCATGTTGTCGGGGCCGTAGAAATAGACCATCACCGCGGTCGAGAGCGGATGCCGGCCGGGTCCCCAGGCGATCTTCACGCCCTGCTGCTTGAGGAAGTAATAAGACTTCATCACGTCGTCGACGTCTTCGACCTGATGGTTGATGTGCTGCACGCCGGGCTTCGGCGAGGGGAACATCGCGATCGAATGATGGCAGGTGCTGATGCGCAAGAGTGGCGCATCGCCCAGCCAATCCGACACACGGGCGCTCATCAGCTTCGTCCAATATACCTCGTCGCGGATGGGGTCGCTCGAATTGAGTCCGATATGGCTGAAATGAGTGATGCCGGCATCGCGCGCGGCGAAATAGCGCGAGCCCGAGTGATAGGGCCGCGCCACGATCTCGATCTTGTTGCCGCTTGGGTCGGTCGTCTGGATGACGCCGCGGGCGCGCCGCTTCTCGCTGTCCTCTTTATTGGCGAGGGTCGCGCCATAGCCGGCATTTTCGAGTGCCGCGCCGACCGTGTCGAAATCGACCGGGTCCTTCAGATCGAAGCCGACCGTATGATCGCTCGGATCGCCCTCGAAATAGACCAGCGTGTGGTCGCGCGTATCGCCGCGCACCGGCACCGTGTCGCTCCGGAAATAAGCCGATTTGCCCTCGCGGCCGACGAGCTGAAGGCCAAGGATCTTGGTCGCGTAATCGATCGCGCCTTCGAGATCGCGCGTGCCGAGGCGAACGTAGCGGATATCTTGCAGATTGATCATGGCGAAACCCTCCGCCGGGCCCAACTCGGAGGGGCCGGGCAAAGGGTTGTTAGCACGGGCCGACGGTCAGCGCGAGGCGGTGGCTTTCGGCGGGTAAAGCCCCATGGTCCGGTCGGGGAAGCCGGCGGCATCGAAATACCGCGTGCCCTGCGCTTCCTGATAGAGGAGCACCGTGGCGAGGCCGTCGGCCGCCGCCGGCCCGCGCAGTGTCCCGGCGGTGACTTTCGGCGCCAAGCCGCCGGGCATGGCCTCGGCGATCACGCGGCCCTGGAGCTTGCCTTTGGCCTTGATCTTGAGGCCCAGCACATGCGCGAGGGTCCTGCCGATATCGGCGTTGCTGACGGGCGCTTGATCGGCGAAGCCGGCTTTGAAATCAGGGCCGATCGCCGCCATGAAGTTCAGCGTGTCGCCGCGGCTGAAGCTGCCATGCTGGCCCTGCCCCTGTTGCAACGGCGTGTCGGCAATATCGACCGAACAATTCGTCGGCACCGCGCAGCCGCTGGTATAGGAGCGGAAATTCACGACGATCGCCGGCGACAACGTCACCGCGCTGCCATGCAGCCCGATCGCGCTCAGCGGCAAGGTGCCGGGGATGCGGCCGAAGCGATCGTCGACGAAGAGGCCGCTGATGTAATCCTGTTTCAGCAGCGCCGCGACCGCACGCTCGGCAAGCTGGCGGTTGCCGCTTGGGATATAGACGAGGTCGGAGCCGCCATTCGTCGCGATGACGAAATCGGGATGCGCTGGATTCTTGCCGATGATCGCGCTGCCCGATTTGGGATGGGCGCCGGCGGCGATCGGCGCATCGCTGTCGCTCGAATCGAGCAGCGGCGCGCCCATGGCGGCGGCGAGATCGAGAGCGAGGAAGCCCGGCGGGAGCATGCCTTCCGGCACGTCGGTGTAATGCGCATGCGCGGCGGCGCTGGTCTTGCTCTCTTTCGAGATCGTCGAGAAGCCGTGATCGGCGGAGATGATGATATCGGTATTCGCGCTGAGGCCGAGCTGATCGAGCGTCGTGCGCAGCTTGGCGAGATCGTCATCGGCGTTCTTGATGGCGGCGAGCGAGGTCGGGCCATTGATGCCCGGTGTGAGCTTGCCGAGGCTGTCGCCCTGATTGTGCTGCGTGCCGTCGGGATCGCGCGACCAGAAGACCATCACGAAAGGCTGGTTGCGCGTCTTGAACATGGGCAGCACGACCTTGGTCGCGACATCGACGAAAATTTTGCTGCTTGACGTTGGCGACGGTGGTGCCCGGCTTCGACATCGTGCCGGTCTCGCCATTGGCGCCACGTGACGGGGCGGCGAGCGGCAGCGCAGCCTGCTTCAGCACATCGCTGATCTCAGGGGCGAGCGGGATACCGTTGGCGCTGCCCGTCGCATCGTCGATGATGATGGTTGACGCACCGGCACGGTCGATATGATCGAAGATCAGAATCGGGCCGACCTTGCCGATCGCGGCGGTGCTGAGACCGGCGTGGCGCGCGGCCGAGAGCAGCGCCGTCTCGTCGAGGAAATTGCCGCCATTGTGCTGATCGACGCTGCCCAACACCGTGTCGTTTTCGAGCGACGGCGTCACGCCGGTATTGCCGACGTTGTAGCCGGTATAAATGGTGTTGCCGAAGACGCCGGTATCGCCGACCCAATGGCCGGTCGCCATGGCCGAGGAGTTCGGCATGGTGAAGGTCGGGAACATCGAATGGCTGTTCTGGAAATTGACGCCCTGATCGCGGATTGCGGCCATGGTCGGCGCGGTCTCCGGCGTCACCATCTTGGCGCGCATGCCATCGGGCACGAAGAGAATGACATTGTGCGGCCGATCTACCGCATAGGATTGCGTAACGCCGAGCGCCGCGATCGCCGCGAGCGCGATGTGCCAGTATCGCATGGAAGTTCCTCCGTGCGAGGACCCTAGCAATCGCAGAAGTCAGTTTTGTGACCCCCCTAGTTTTTTGACAGGGCCTCCGCCTCTTCGACGGTGACGATCATGCGGCCGATCGGCCACAGCGCGATCGCGGCGAGCTTGATATGCGCCCAGGCGAAGGGAATGCCGATGATGGTGATCGCCAGCGCGGCGGCGTTGATGAGGTGGAGGATTGCGAGCCACCAACCGGCGAGGACCAACCAGATGATATTGCCGAGAACGCCGAGCGGGCCGGTGCCGATATCGTCGCGCCCGGTGAAACGCGCGCGCGACACTGCGCGATGGCCGAAAGGCAGGAAAGTATAGAGCGCGATGTTGAAGGCGGCGCGTGCCCAGGGCAGGCCGATGATGGTGATCGCCATGATCACCGCGCCAGCGATCCAGGCCACGGCCATCCAGAGGCCGCCGGTGAAGATCCAGAGCACGTTGAGGAGGAAGCGAAGCACTGGCATGGAAAGATAACGGTTTGGAGGTGTCGATTATCCCGCGATCAGCCGAAGCCCTGCTCGACAATCTGCCGGATACCGGCAGCGTCTTTGCCGGCGAGGCCCATCATTTCCAGGGTTCGCCCGGTCGCCGCATAGTCGTTACCGGTCATCAGCTTGGCCATGTCGATCAAGGTTTGCGTCGCTGACATGGACACGCCGGCGGCTTTTCCGATCGCCGCCATCGGCATCAGTCCAACCGGGACATCTTCGGCGACGTAGTTGGCGTCGAAGGATTTCGGTGCCGGCGTGCCGCCATAAGGCCCGTCGGCATTGAAGGTGAGCTTCTGGAAAGTCTCGACCAGGGTTGCTTCGCGGACCTTGTAGACGCGCTCGAACCACTCCTCGAGCGTCGGCACGGTCGCGCCCAAAGCCGCGGCGGCCGCGACGCGTTCGGCGTTGATCGCCCGGTAGATCCGCGCCACGCCTTCCGTTACGCCATGCGAATAGAATTTGTAGGTCTCGGCATGCTCGATGCGGGTCGCGTTGAGGACGCAATTCGCGACATGCAGCATGGCATTCGCGTTGGTGAAGCCGGTGTAAATGACATTCGGCGCTTTGACCGCGGTCGGGAAGAGCGGTCCCAGGGTTGCGAAAACGGTATCGATGTGATTGCCGGGAAAGCTCGCGATCTGCAGCCAGCGCTTCGTGACGACCGGCTGAATTTTGGTGGGGCCGAGAACCTTGGCGGAATAGGGGTAGTTGTCCATTTCCGCGAACTCGATCCGCGCGCGACAGCCGACGTGATCCAGTACGCGGCGAAAGGCCAGCGATCCGCCCGTGTTGCCTTGGACGAGCAGGACGGTCTGACCATCGGCGAGAAGCGGCGCCATGACCTTGGCGGCGGTGGCTTGGCGGTGACCGCCCGTGCAGACGATGATCACGTCAGCGCCGTTAATCGCAGCCGCCAGATCGGTCGTGACGTGTTCGAGCTTGGCGAAGCCGGTTCCCATGCCGCTGGTATCGATGCCGCCGGCGGTGCGAAGTGCGGTCAGCTTCGCGTCATCGATGTCGTGGAGCCGCATCGTGTGGCCGGCGGCGCCCAGATGGGCGACGAGATTGAAGCCGCCGTTTCCGGCACCGATCACCGCGATCGTCTTCTTAGCCATTGGCTCGCCCTTCTATATCCCCGTGAGCATGCATAAGTTTGTTGGAGTTTGCGAGCCACCCGAAACCATGCTAGGCGGTGGCCCCTGCATAGCCAGAAACTCCTCCAAAAAGATTATGGATATCAATTAGATGGCCGCTTACCAGTACATCTACGTGATGAAGGGCCTCGGGAAGACCTATCCCGGTGGCCGCGAAGTTCTCAAAGACATCCGCCTGTCCTTCTTGCCCGGCGCCAAGATCGGCGTGCTCGGGGCCAACGGCGCCGGCAAATCGACATTGCTCAAGATCATGGCCGGCGTGGAAAAGAATTTCAGCGGCGAGGCCTGGTCGGCGGAAGGCGCGAGCGTCGGCTATCTGCCGCAAGAGCCCGAGCTCGATGCCGCCAAAGATGTCGCCGGTAACGTCACCGAAGGGCTGGGCGAGATCAAAGCGCTGCTCGAGCGCTTCGAAGAGGTCAGCGCCAAATTCGGCGAAGAACTCGACGAAGACGAGATGAACGCGCTCATCGCTGAGCAAGGCGAGCTGCAAGAGAAGATCGATGCGGCGAATGGCTGGGAGCTCGATCGCACGGTCGAGATCGCGATGGACGCGCTGCGCTGTCCGCCGGGCGATGCCGATGTGACGAAGCTCTCGGGCGGCGAGCGGCGCCGCGTCGCGCTCTGCCGACTGCTGCTGCAGAAGCCCGATCTGCTGCTGCTCGACGAGCCGACGAACCATCTCGACGCCGAATCCGTCGCCTGGCTGCAGCGTTTCCTGCACGATTATCCGGGCACGGTCGTCACCGTGACGCATGATCGCTACTTCCTCGACGAGGTCGCGGGCTGGATCCTCGAGCTCGATCGCGGCCAGGGTATCCCCTATCAGGGCAATTATTCTGGCTGGCTCGAGCAGAAGCAGAAGCGCCTCGCGCAAGAGGGCAAGCAGGAAGAGGCGCGCCAACGCACGCTCGAGCGCGAGCTCGAATGGGTCAAGCAGAGCCCGCGCGCGCGTCAGGCGAAGAGCAAGGCACGTCTCGCCGCTTACGATCAGCTCGTCGCGCAGAGCCGCGAGAAAGTGGCGGAGAATGTGCAGATCGTGTTGCCGCCCGGTCCGCGTCTCGGCGATGTCGTGATCGATGCCGAGCATATCGCGAAAGCTTACGGCGACCTGCTGCTGATCGAGGATCTCTCGTTCCGCCTGCCGCCCGGCGGCATCGTCGGCATTATCGGCGCGAACGGCGCCGGCAAGACGACGCTCTTCCGCATGGTCACCGCGCAGGAAGAGCCCGATAAAGGCAGCTTCAAGGTCGGCGAGACGGTGAAGCTCGGCTATGTCGACCAGTCGCGCGATACGCTCAAAGCCACCAGCACGGTCTGGGAAGAGATTTCCGGCGGCGCCGACGAAATCGATCTTGGCCGGCGCAAGATGCCGTCACGCGCCTATGTCTCGCTGTTCAATTTCCGCGGCACCGATCAGCAGAAGAAGGTCGGTCAGCTATCGGGCGGCGAGCGCAACCGCGTTCACCTCGCGAAAATGCTGAAGACCGCGGCGAATGTGATCCTGCTCGACGAGCCGACCAACGATCTCGATGTCGATACGCTGCGCGCGCTCGAAGAGGCGCTGGTCGATTTCGCCGGTTGCGCCGTGGTGATCAGCCATGATCGCTGGTTCCTCGATCGTATCGCGACGCACATCCTCGCCTTCGAAGGCGATAGCCAGGTCGTATGGTTCGAGGGCAACTACCAGGATTACGAGGCGGACAAGAAGCGTCGGCTCGGCGCCGATGCCGAGCAGCCACACCGGCTCAAATACAAGCCCCTAACGCGCGTCTAAGGGCCCGCGTCTAATCGTGCGCTGTCGGCTCGGCTACTTGCCGGAGCCCGCGCCCGCGCCTTTGATCTTTTCCTTCATCGCGCGATTGAGACCGTCGACCGTGCCGCCGTTGCGATCGGCCACGGCGGCGATCTCGTCGCGCTGCGTCAGCGCCATGCTCACGCCTTCGACCGAGACATCGACGACGGTGTAGTCGTCGTTGCCGCTCTTGCGCACGACCCACTCGACCTTGGCCGGTGGGGCACCATTCGGACTGACGAATTGGCTGATGACAACGGTGGTCGTCGGGCCTTCGCTGCGGGTGCCGGTCACCTGGATCTTCTCGCCGCTATACTGGCCGAAGCGCGCAGAATAGGTGCGCACGATCCAGTCCTCGAAAAGCTGGCTGAATTGCTTGCGCTGATCTTCGGTCGCGGCGTTCCAATAGCGGCCGAGCACGAAACGCGAGATACGCGGGATATCGAAGCCGCTCTGTAGCAGCGATCGGAATTTCGCCTCGCGCCGGTCTTCCGGCTCATTCTTGTCGACGATGACGTTGATCGCCTGGGTGACGAGCTGACTAATCAGGGCGGAAGGATCGGCCGCCTGCATCGCGCGCGCCTGACCACAGAGCAAGGCTAAGGCGAGCGCGACAGCCGAAAAAAGCGCCGGAAAACGAAGTCTCATCCTGACCGATCCCCTCGCTGGCAAAAGCAGCGGGCGAGCATAATTCCGGCGGAAAACCGCGACAAGCCCCAGTCGCACCCTTGGAAACCGAGGATTTCATCGCCGTAAAGCTCTGATTGACATAAAACATAAAGACATGTTTATATAGAAAAATAATAAAGCCAGTGAGGTATGATGGAGTCCGTCCTCAGCAGCCTGCGCGCGGTCGCCGAATCGACCCGGCTGCGGCTGCTTCTGCTCTGCGCCAAGGGCGAGCTGACCGTGACCGAGCTCACGGACATCCTCGGCCAGAGCCAGCCGCGGGTGTCGCGCCATCTGAAGCTGCTGTGCGATGCCGGGCTGCTCGACCGGTTCCGCGAGGGCACCTGGGTCTACTACCGCCTGGCGGCGCGCGGCCGGGCGGCCGAGCTGGCGCGGCAGATCTGCGCTGCCGTACCGAGCGACGATGCGACCGTGGCGCTCGACCAGGCGCGGCTCGATACGGTGAAGCGCCAGCGCGCCGAGACGGCCAACGCCTATTTCCGCGCTAATGCCGAGCAGTGGGACCAGATCCGCTCGCTCCATGTCGATGAGCGCGAGGTCGAGGCGGCGGTGCTCGAAGCGCTCGGCGGCCCTGCGATTGAAGGTCGGGCCATCCGTGATCTGCTCGATCTCGGTACCGGCACCGGCCGCATGCTCGAGATCGCCGCGCCGCGGGTCGAACGTGCGATCGGCATCGATCTGTCGCGCGAAATGCTGGCGGTGGCGCGCGCCAATCTCGAGAAAGCGAATCTGCACAATTGCACGATCCGGCAAGGCGACATCTTTCAGCTGCCTTTCGCCGATCAAAGCTTCGACGCGGCGATCTTCCATCAGGTGCTGCATTACGCCGATCGGCCGTCGCTCGCGGTCGCCGAGGCCGCGCGCATGGTGCGGCCGGAGGGGCGGCTGGTGATCGTCGATTTCGCGCCGCATGCGCTCGAATTCCTGCGCGAGGAACATGCGCATCGCCATCTCGGCTTCGCCGACGCGGAGATCGCCGATTGGTGCCGCGAAGCCGGGCTCGTGCCCGAGGCGGTGCGTCATCTCATCGGCCAGCCCCTGACGGTCTCCATCTGGGTGGCGTGGCGCGCGCGCGAGGCGAAGACCATCGAAACGCCCGCGGACGAGACACCACGTGCGGCATCGTCATGACAACGCCACTTGTTTCGTTCGAATTCTTTCCGCCGAAGACCGCCGCCATGGAGCAAACGCTGTGGCAGGCGATCACGCGGCTGGCGTCGCTCGCGCCGCGCTTCGTCTCGGTAACGTATGGCGCGGGTGGCTCGACGCGCGCACGCACGCACGCGACCGTCGCGCGCATCCGCCGCGAGACAGCATTAGAGCCGGCCGCGCATCTCACCTGCGTCGGCGCGAGCCGTGAAGAAATCGATGCGGTGGCGCGCGATTACTGGAATGCTGGCATCCGCCATATCGTCGCGCTCCGCGGCGATCCGCCGGCCGGCGCAGGCGGTTACGCGCCGCATCCCGGCGGCTACGAACGCGCCGCCGATCTCGTCGCGGGCTTGAAGCGCGTCGCCGATTTCGAAATCAGCGTCGCAGCCTATCCCGAAACGCACCCGGAAGCGGCCAGCGCCGCAGCCGATCTCGACAATCTCAAGCGCAAGCTCGATGCCGGTGCGACGCGCGCGATCACGCAATTCTTTTTCGATGTCGATCACTATCTGCGTTTTCGTGATCGGGTGGCGGCGGCTGGCATCACCGCGTCGATCGTCCCCGGCATCCTGCCGATCGTCGATTTCGCGCAAGCGAAGAAATTCGCAACGGCGTGCGGCGCTTCGCTGCCGGCCGGGCTCGAAACCGAATTCGCCGCAGCCGGCGAGGATCCGCGCGCCCGCGCCGCGGTATCGCAGCGCGTCGCCATCGCGCAATGCAGGCGCTTGATCGCGGCCGGCGTCGAAGCGCTGCATTTCTACACGCTCAATCGTGCCGAACTCGTCGGTGCGATTTGCGCGTCGCTTGGCATCGGCACGTCTGCTATCGCGCTCGCGGAGTGAGCAATGGCGCATATTCTCGACGTCCTGTCGGATCAGGTGTTGCTCTGCGATGGCGCGACCGGTACGCGCGTCCAGGCGCTGCCGTTGCGGCTGGATGAGGATTTCCAGGGCCATGAGAACTGCCCCGAAATCCTCAATGAGAGCCGCCCCGATCTCGTGCTCGGCATCCATCGCGGCTATCTCGAAGCCGGCGCCGATGCGATCCAGACCAATAGTTTCGGCGGCTCGCCGCTGACCCTCGGTGAGTTCGGCATTGCGGACAAAGCCCATGCGCTCAATTACCGGGCTGCCGAGCTCGCGCACGAGGCGGTCGCCGCTTTTGCCGCGGATGGCAAGACGCGTTTCGTCATCGGCGCGGTCGGGCCGGGGACGCGGCTACCCTCGCTCGGCCATATCGATTACGACGCACTCGAAGCCGCGCTCACCGTGCAGTGCCGTGGGCTGATCGATGGCGGCGTCGATGCGATCCTGATCGAGACTTGCCAGGATACGCTGCAGATCAAGGCGGCGGTCAACGCGGCGAAAACGGCGCGCAAAGCCGCGCGCGGCGAACAGCCGATCTTCGTGCAGATGACGGTCGAGACCACCGGCACGCTGCTGGTCGGCGCCGATGTGGCCTCCGCGATGACGGTGATCGACGCGCTCGACGTGCCGCTGATCGGCTTCAATTGCGCGACCGGTCCGCAAGAGATGGCCGAGCATGTGAAGATGCTCGCCGAGAATTGGTCGGGCCGCATCTCGGTGCAGCCCAATGCCGGACTGCCCGAGCTGCATCACGGCCATGCGCATTATCCGCTGAGCCCGCAAGAATTGGCGCATTGGCAGGAGCGTTTCGTCATCGAGGACGGTGTCAATCTCATCGGCGGCTGCTGCGGCACCGAGACGCAACACATCGCCGCGCTCGATGCGATGCTGCGCCGTCTCGCCAATCAAGGCACGCGGCCGCGCGGAAAAGATCGACGCAGTGTCTTCATGCCGGCGGTTGCCTCGCTCTATGGGCAGACGACCCTCCGGCAAGAGAACGCCTATCTCTCGATCGGCGAGCGTTGCAACGCCAATGGCTCGAAACGCTTCCGGCAGGCACAGGAAAAGGGCGATTGGGATGATTGCATCGCTCTCGCGCGCGAGCAGGTGAAGGAAGGCTCGCACGCAATTGATGTCAGCACGGCTTTCGTCGGCCGCGACGAGAAAGCCGAGATGGTCGAAGTCGTGAGCCGCATGCGTGGTGCGGTCGCGGCGCCGCTGGTCGTCGACAGTACCGAGCTGCCGGTCCTCGAAGCGGCGTTGAAGCTCTATGGCGGCAAGCCGATCCTCAATTCGATCAATTTCGAGGATGGCGAGGCGCCCGCGGCCAAGCGTCTCGATCTCGCGCGCCGCTTCGGTGCGGCAGTGATCGCGCTGACCATCGATGAGCAGGGCATGGCGAAGGATGCCGCGCGCAAGCTGGCGATCGCCCAGCGCCTGCGCGACTTCGCTTGCGATCGCTATGGCCTCAAGCCGAACGATCTGCTGATCGATCCACTCACTTTCACCATTTGCACCGGCAACACCGAAGATCGCCGGCTCGGCATCGAGACACTCGACGGAATCGAGCAGATCGCACGCGCGATGCCGGAATGCCAGATCCTTTTGGGTCTCTCGAATATTTCCTTCGGCCTCAATCCGCCGGCGCGCGCGGTGCTGAACTCGGTCTATCTCGACCATGCGCTGAAGCGTGGTCTCACCGCGGCGATCCTCCACGTCTCGAAGATCGTCCCTTCGCACGCCATTCCGGCGGCCGAGCGCGAAGCGGCCGAGGATTTGATCTTTGATCGCTGGCGCAACGGCGCGGACCCGCTACAAGCCTTCATCGGTCTCTTCAAGGATCGCAACGCGGTCGAGGCAAAGAAGAAAGAGCGCCCGGCCGAGCTCGGCCCGCGGCTGTCGCAGCGCATCGTCGACGGCGACCGCCAGGGACTCGATGAAGACCTGGCGCTGGCGCTCAAATCCCATCCGCCGCTCGACATCATCAACACTTTCCTGCTCGATGGCATGAAGGTCGTCGGCGAGCTCTTCGGCGCCGGCAAGATGCAGCTGCCTTTCGTGCTGCAATCGGCGGAGACGATGAAGTCCGCGGTCGCGTATCTCGAGCCGTTCATGGAAAAGACCGAGGGCCATCAGCGCGGCACGATCGTGCTGGCGACGGTGAAAGGCGACGTCCACGACATCGGCAAGAATCTTGTCGACATCATCCTCACCAACAATGGCTACAAGGTCGTCAATCTCGGCATCAAACAACCTCTCTCGGCGATCCTGGAAGCCGCCGAGAAGCATAGGGCCGACGCGATCGGCATGTCGGGCTTGCTCGTCAAATCGACCGTGGTGATGCGCGAGAATCTCGAAGAGATGACGCGCCATGGCCTCAAGGTTCCGGTAATGCTCGGCGGCGCCGCGCTCACGCGCCGCTATGTCGAGGAGGATTGCCGCCAATCCTATGGAGCCGGGCGCGTCGCCTATGCAGGCGATGCGTTCGATGGTTTGGGGCTCATGGAGAAGATCGTCGGCGACAAGTTCGACGATTATCTCGCCGCGCGTCAGGCCGAGAGCGCGCGCAAGCCGGTCAATCAACGCCGCAAGCTCGGCCGCGCGGCTGATCCAAAGCCTTTGCGGCCGGTCGATGCGGAAGAGATCCGCCTGCGCCGCGCCGAGCTGCATCGCGGCGTGCCCGTGCCGCTGCCGCCGTTTTGGGGTGCGCAGACCATCACGCAGGTGCCCGTGAAAGCGCTTGTGCCTTATCTCAACGAGCGGATGCTCTACCAATTCCAATGGGGTTTCCGCAAAGACGGCCGCACGCTCGAAGAATTCATGGAATGGGCGCATTACGAGTTGCGGCCGGTGCTGAAGCGCATGCTCGATCTCGTCGAGGGGCAGGACATCCTGCGGCCGCAAGCCTGCTATGGCTTCTGGCGTGCCGCCGGCGACGGCAACGACATCGTGCTGTTCGGCGAGGACGGCAAGAGCGAAGTCGCACGCTTCGCCCTACCGCGCCAGAACAAAGAGGGCGGGCTGTGCATCGCCGACTTCCTACGCGACATCGCCGATCACGAGCGCGATGTGATCGGGCTTCAGCTCGTTACCATGGGCGGCCGCGCTTCGGATACGGCGCGGCAATGGTTCGCTGAAAATCGCTACCAGGATTATCTCTATCTCCACGGGCTCTCGGTCGAGATGGCCGAGGCGCTCGCCGAATACATCCATAAGCGCATCCGCGCCGAGCTGGGATTTGCGGCGGATGAGCCGCGCGATATGCATGCGCTGCTGCAGCAGGGCTATCGCGGCAGCCGCTATTCCTTCGGCTATCCGGCGTGTCCCAATCTCGCCGATCAGCGGCAATTGCTGGCGCTGCTGCGCGCCGAGGAGATCGGTGTCGCGCTATCCGAGGAAGACCAACTCGAGCCCGAGCAATCGACCTCGGCGATCGTGCTCGTTCATCCCCAGGCCAAGTATTTCTCGGTCTAGCCCTCGCGCCTACGGATCCCGATTTTACGACCGAGCTGTGGCGGCGGGGACAGAAGACGGTGCTCGGCGAGCAACGTCTCGACCTTGGCATAGGCCGCGTCTGGTAGCGGCGCCGATTTCGGTTCCGCCATATCGACATGCAGCCCCATCACCTCGATGGTGGCGGAAAGCTCATTGTCCTTCACCCGCGTCATTGTGTGGAAAAGATGCAGCCGCTTACGGTCGGCATCGATGAGCCGGGTCGCGATCTCGAATTCGTCACCCTGGCGCAACTCGCGCTCATAGGTGACATGGGCTTCGAGGGCGAAGACCGAATAGTGGGTCGAGCGCCGATAGGCCTCGCCGATCCCCAGATAATCGAACAGCCGGTCCGTGGCGCGGTCGAAGGCCAGCACGTAATAGGCCACGTTCATATGGCCGTTGTAGTCGATCCATTCCGGGACAACGGCGTCGCGATAAGGCGGGTAGGGCAGGCTCGGCATCGAAAATTCCCTGGATTTGGGGCGCGATCATAGGGCAGGGCTCTGCGGCCGAATAATCCCCGTAATTCAGGCCGTATCCACAGAAATTCACCAAACCGCCGCGGGGCCGTTACCGAACCGTTAAGCAATCGCGGGTAGAAAATCGGGATCGGATTATCCGATCGGGAAAGTGACGGTTTTCGCGCTTTTCGACGTTGCGGAGGGTGACAATAGATGGCCGACGCTCCCGCCCCCAGCCAGTCGGTGAAAACGGCCGAGGCGGCATGCAAGGCGATGGCGACCCATGGGGTCGTGCCGACGCCGCATAACTACACGGTCTGGTACACCTATGCCGCTGGTTCGATGCCGGCACTGAGCCAGGCCATCGACGCGCTTCTAGCCCAGCAAACCGGCTTCACCGATCCGATCAATGCGGATCTCTACAAGCGCTATTTCGGCGGCACCGAAGACCATGTCGATGTGATCGAGACGGGTGGCCGGCTGCAAGCGGTGATCGATCAGGTCAGCCGCTATCTCGACGATCACAGCGGCGACATCGACAATTTCGGCCACACCCTCGATAACATCTCGACCGCCATCGGCCGTTCGCAGCCGCAGGAGAAAGTCCGCGCGCTGGTCGCCGATCTCGTCAAAGAGACGCAATCGATGGCGAAGCGCAATTACAACCTCGAGAGCCGCCTCGGCCGCATTGCGACCGAAGTCACGGAGCTGCGCGAGAATCTCCAGGCGGTGCAGCGCGAGGCGCTGACCGATGCGCTCACCGGCATTCCGAACCGCAAATTCTTCGATGCGCGGCTGCAAGAGGCGGCGCGCGAGGCGCTCAAGGAAGGCGATGCGATGAGCCTCGTGCTCAGTGACATCGATCATTTCAAGCGCTTCAACGATACCTACGGCCACCAGATCGGCGACCAGGTGCTGCGCCTCGTCGCGCGCACGCTGTCGGATTCAGTCAAGGGTCGCGATACGCCGGCGCGCTTCGGCGGCGAGGAATTCGCGATCATCCTGCCCCGGACCAATCTGGAGCAGGCGGCGATCGTCGCGGATCAGATCCGCGCCGGGGTGATGCGCCGGCGCTTCGTCGGCAAGGATACGCGCGACGATTACGGCGGCGTGACGCTGTCTTTCGGCGTCGCGCAATATCGTGCCAACGAAGAATTGAGCGATCTCATCGGTCGTGCCGACGCAGCGCTCTATCACGCGAAGCGCGAAGGCCGCAACCGCGTCTCGACCGAGCTCAACGCCGGCGATCTGGCGCGCGCTTCCTGATCGCCTAAGGTCAAACTCGTTTAAGGCCCCGGCGCTGCCGTGCCCGGCAACAGCGGCAGCCAGCCGGTCCAGGCGAGCCACAACACCGCGAAGAACAGCGAGATCAGCGTGAACGGCACGCCGGCACGCGCATATTCGGCGAACGTGATGTTGACGCCGAGCGGCTCGGCGCGCTCGACCGCGATGAGGCTGGCGAAAGAGCCGAGCAAGGTCAGATTGGCGGCGAGCGAGGACAGTACCGCGAAAGCGTAAAGCGGTCCTTGCGGCGGGTTAGGCCAAATCTGCAGCAGCAGGATCGCGGTCGGCGTATTGCCGATCGTGTTGCTCGTCACCAGCACGAATGGCGTGAGCACCAGCAGATTCGTCGGCAGCAGGTGATGGTCCTGCAGCCAGGAGACAAAGGTCCAGGGGATGCCGGTATCGGCGAGCGCGCCGGTGACCGCGAAGAGGCAGACGAAGAGCAGGAGCAGCGGCCAATCGAGAGCCGCGATCATCACCCGGTTGGTGAAGCGGCGATTGGTCAACAATGCCGCGGCGATCAGCAAGCCGCCGACCTCGCGCGGCAGCGGCGTCGCGAACAGCATGAGCAGCAGCGCCATGCCGGCGAGCCCCTTCCAAGTCTGGATTCGGTCATGCGGATGGCGCGGTACATCGGGCACGCCGCCGACCGGCACCGGCGCTTCGAGCCGGTCGCGCCACAGGAACCAGGTCACGCCGAAGACCGAGGCAAGGCCCAGCAAGGCTGGAACGATGCCGGCGAGCAGATAGAGGTGGAAGCTGAGCTCGCCGACCTGGCCGATGACGATGTTGGGTGGATTGCCGATCAGCGTCGCGGCCGATCCGGCATTGGCGGCGCCGGCCAGGGCGATCAGATAGGGACGCGGATCGAGGCCGCGCGATTGGGCACCGGTGATGAGCAACGGCGCCATCGTCAACACCACCAGCTCATTGGCGAGCAGCGCCGAAAGCCCGCCGGCGACCCCGACTGTCAGTGCCAGCAGCATGGTCGGCGTCTCGGCCTTCTGCATGATCCAGTCGGCCGCGAGTTCGAAGAATCCGGCCGAGACGAATTGCGCCGAGATGATCATCAATGCGAAGAGCAGGACGAGCGTCGAGACGTCGATATTGGTGCCGAGCTCGTCGAGGGTGACGGTCGCGCTGGCGAGCAGCACGATCACGCCGAGCAGCGCGATGCCGGTGCGGTCGATCTGCAAATGCGGCAACCGTCCGGCGGCCATGCCGACATAGGTGCAGAGAAAAACCAGGATGATAATGAGGGCGTGCATGATTTCGCGCGGGCCGCCGCATCATAGGTGGTTTCGCTGCGGAACGCGCCTGGGATTTCGGCGGTCTCATGCTATATAGCGAGCAATGTCGGAACCTGCCGCCACGCCCCACGCTGCCGAGCTTTCGGCTGCGTCGCCGGCTGCTTATCTCGCAGGCCTCAATGATGCGCAGCGTCGTGCCGTCGAGGCGGTGGACGGGCCGGTTCTGGTGCTGGCCGGGGCGGGGACCGGCAAGACTCGTGTGTTGACCACCCGACTCGCCCATATCCTCGCGACTCGCCGGGCCTGGCCATCGCAGATCGTCGCCGTCACCTTCACCAACAAGGCGGCGCTCGAAATGCGCGAGCGGCTCGGGCGGATGATCGGCGAGACGGCCGACGGGCTCTGGCTCGGCACCTTCCATTCGATCGCTGCCCGGATTCTCCGCCGCCACGCCGAGGCGGTGGGTTTGAAGCCCAATTTCACTATCCTCGATGCCGACGACCAGCTCCGCGTCGTCAAGCAGATCGCCGCTGCCGAGAATCTCGACGAGCGCCGCGCCCCCGCGCGCGCGATCCTCGGCGCAATCGAGCGCTGGAAGGATCGCGGTCTGGTTCCTGACAAGGTGCCTGTCGCCGATCAGGGCGATCTCGCCAACGGCCGGATGATCGAGCTCTACCGCCTCTATCAGGACCGGCTCAAAGCGCTGAACGCGGCCGATTTCGGCGATCTCCTCCTGCACAACCTGACGCTCTTCACCACGCGGCCGGAAGTGCTCACCGAATATCAGCAGCGTTTTCGCTACATCCTGGTCGACGAGTATCAGGACACCAATGTCGCGCAATATCTCTGGCTGCGGCTGTTGGCGCAGCTCCACAAGAATCTCTGCTGCGTCGGCGACGATGATCAATCGATCTATTCCTGGCGCGGCGCCGAGATCGGCAACATCCTACGCTTCGAAAAGGATTTTCCCGGCGCACAGATCATTCGCCTCGAGCAGAATTACCGCTCGACGCCGCATATCCTCGGCGCGGCCTCCTCGCTGATCGCGCAGAATGAGGGGCGCCTCGGCAAGACGCTGTGGACCGAGGCGAATGAGGGCGAGAAGGTCACGCTGCGCGGCGTCTGGGACGGTGAGGAAGAGGCGCGCTGGGTCGGCGACGAGGTCGAGGCGCTGCAGCACAAGGGCGAGAAACTATCGGAGATGGCGATCCTGGTGCGCGCCGGCTTTCAGACGCGCGAATTCGAAGAGCGCTTCCTGACGCTCGGGCTGCCCTATCGCGTGATCGGCGGGCTGCGATTCTATGAGCGGCAGGAAATCCGCGACGCGCTGGCCTATCTGCGACTCGTGCATCAGCCGGCCGACGATCTTGCCTTCGAGCGTATCGTCAACGTGCCGAAGCGCGGCATCGGCACCTCGACCTTGCAGACGCTGCATGCGCTCGCCCGTGCGCGGGAGCTGCCGCTGACCGACGCGGTGCAGATCATCATCGGCACCGACGAGCTGAAGCCGGCGGCGCGGCGCGCGCTGTCGAACTTCATCACCGATCTCAATCGCTGGCGCGGGCTGCTCGACAACACCGCGCATCCAGATCTTGCGGCACAGATACTCGATGAATCGGGCTATACCGGCATGTGGCAGGCGGACAAGTCGCCGGACGCGCCGGGCCGGCTCGAAAACCTCAAAGAACTGGTCGCGGCGATGGCCGAGTTCGACAGCCTTTCAGGCTTCCTCGATCACGTTAGCCTCGTCATGGAAAACACCGCCGAGACCGGCAGCGACATGATCAGCCTCATGACCTTGCACGGCGCCAAGGGACTCGAATTCAACGACGTGTTCCTGCCGGGCTGGGAAGAAGGGCTCTTTCCGCATCAGCGCGCGATGGATGAGTCGGGGCTGAAAGGCCTCGAAGAAGAGCGGCGGCTTGCTTATGTCGGGCTGACACGGGCGCGGCGTCGCGCCTTCGTCTCCTACGCCGCCAATCGCCGTGTGCGCGGCCAATGGCAAAGCTCGCTGCCCTCGCGCTTCGTCGGTGAGTTGCCCGAGGATCACATCGATTCAGTGGCCGAGCCGGGGCTCTATCCGCGTGCGCCGTCGCTGCAGGAGGCATGGGGCGCAGGCTCGTCCTTCTTCGGCCGCCGCGCCGAGGCGCCGCGTCTCGTGACCGCCGAGCGGCCGCGACCGGCGGTTGGCTATGTCGCGGGCGATCGCGTCTTCCACCAGAAATTCGGCTATGGCACCGTGCGCTCTTCCGAGGGCGGCAAGCTCGCCATCTCCTTCGATAAGGCCGGCGACAAGATGGTGATGGACAGCTTTGTCGCGAAAGCCTGAACGATTGTCCCGCGCTGAGGGGCTGTGGTGCGTGACGCTCGCCGGGCTTGACGCAGCCGCTGCTGCCGCCGCGACCGACGCTTTGGGCGATTTCGACGCCGTCAGCGCTTTCGAAGAGCGCGATGGGGGGCCCTGGCGCGTCGAAGGCCTCGCGCGCGACAAACCGGATCGCGGCTCACTGCTTGCAAGGCTGGCTTTAGCGTGGCTCGATCTCGCCGGGCCGCCGCCCGAGCCGGTCTGGGAAAAACTGCCGCGCCGGGATTGGGTCGGCATAAACCAGGCAAGCTTCGAGCCGCTCTCGGTCGGGCGCTTCTTCATCCATGGTTCACATTTCAAAGGCCGCGTTCCGGCGGGACGGATCGCGCTCGAAATCGATGCCGCGACGGCTTTTGGCACCGGCGAGCACGCGACAACGCGCGGTTGCCTCACCATGCTCGATGCGATGGCGTCGCACGGGCCTCGCCGTATCCTCGATATGGGCACCGGCACCGGCATTCTGGCGATGGCCGCGGCAAAGCGCTGGCGGCACCACATCGTCGCGCGCGATATCGATCCCGAATCGGTGCGCGTCACGGCGCATAACATCCGCCGCAACGGCGTTACAGGGCTGATCGCGGTCGGCCGCAGTACCGGCTATCGCGAGCGCGGGGTGATACAGCGGCGTCCTTATGATCTGGTGCTCGCCAATATCCTCGCGCGGCCGCTCGAGCGCATGGCGGCCGATCTGCGTCGTGCCTTGAAGCCGGGCGGCATTGCCGTGCTCTCCGGATTGCTCAGCTATCAGGAACCCGGCGTCCTGGCGGCGCATCGCCTCGCCGGTTTGCGTTTGCAGCAACGCATCGTTATCGACGGCTGGTCGACACTCGTACTCAGCCGCGGCCGTTCGTCCTTTCTCCGATCCGCAGGAAAGCACCGCTCAAAATGAGCCTCCTCCAAGCTCTTTTCATCGCCGTTCTCCAAGGCATTACCGAGCTCTTTCCGGTATCGAGCCTCGGCCACGCCGTTGTGCTGCCGAAACTGCTCGGCTGGGACATCGACCAATCTTCGGATGGCTTCCTGCCTTTCCTCGTCGTGCTGCATCTCGGCACGGCGGCGGCGCTGCTGATTTATTTCTGGCGCGACTGGATCGGCATTCTCCTCGCCTTCATCGGCATTGGGCCGGGCGATGAGCGCCGCGCGCAATGGCAGCTGCTGTGGATGATCATCATCGCGACGATCCCCGCCGTCATCTTCGGCTTCGCGCTGGAGAAGCTGCTGAAGTCGCTCTTCGGCGCACCGACCGTTGCCGCCTTCTTCCTCATCGTCAATGGCGGCGTGCTGTTTATCGCCGAGCGACTGCGCCGCCGCGGCGGCACGGGCAATCTGCGCCAGCTCACCTGGCTCGGCGCGCTGATCATCGGCTGCACCCAGGCGACCGCGCTGATCCCCGGCATCTCGCGCTCGGGCGCGACCATGGTCGGCGGTCTGATGCTCGGCCTTCACCATAAGGAGGCCGCGCATTTCTCCTTCCTCATCGCGACGCCGGTGATTCTCGGCGCCGGCGTGCTCGAAGTGCCGCATCTGCTGCATGGCGGTGCGGCGGCCGCGATCGGGCCGGTGGCGTGGCTCGCCGGCATCGTCGCCGGCATCATGGCCTATCTCAGCACTTGGTTCCTGATGCGCTATTTCGGGCGCCACGATTTCCAGGCGCTCGATCCCTTCGCCTATTACTGCGTGGCGTTCGGGCTTTCCTCGCTGGGGTTGCTGGTCTTCCTCGGCTGACCGCCGCTAAATGATGTGATCCGGCACCAGCACGCAAGGATGTGCCGGATCGCCGGTCTCGACCTGGATTGTCGCATGCTCGATGCCGAAGCGCTTTTGCAGCGACGCGGCGACATCGGCGAGGCAGGCATCGCCGGGATGACCGGCCGGCATGATGAGATGGGCGGTGAGTGCCGTCGTCGTCGTGCTCATCGGCCAGATATGCAGATCATGCACCTCGCTCACGCCCGAGACCTGGAGCAGATGCAGGCGCACCGCGGCCGGGTCGATGCCCGGCGGCACGGCTTGCAAGGCCATGTCGAGCGAATGGCGCAGCAAACGCCACGTGCCGAAGACGATCACGACGGAGACCACGATGCTGACGGCGGGATCCAGCCACAGCCAGCCGGCCCAGAGGATGACCGCACCGGAAAGCGCGACCCCGACGCTTACCAACGCGTCGCCGAGCATGTGCGCGAAAGCGCTCTGGACATTGAGATCGCCGTGATGGCGGTGGCCGAGCAGCAGCGCGGCTATGCCGTTCACGGCGACGCCGGCGCAGGCAACGACGATGATCGTGACGCCGCCGACCGGCTCCGGGGTAACGAGACGCTGCACCGCCTCGACGACGATGCCGCCGACGGCGATCAGCAGGATGATGGCATTGAGCAGCGCGGCGAGGATCGAGGAGCTGCGCAGGCCGTAGGTGTAGCGCGCGCTCGGCCGTCGTGCGGCGAGGACATTCGCGCCCCAGGCCGCGACGAGTCCGAGCACGTCGCTGAAATTGTGTCCCGCATCGGCGAGCAGCGCCATCGAATGGCTGATGAAGCCGAAGATGCCTTCAATAACGACGAAGCCGAGATTGAGCGCGATCGAGATCGCGAAGATGACGCCGAGCTCGCCGCCTAACGCGTGATAGTGATCGTGTCCGTGGTGATCATGACCCCCATGTTCATGGCCAGGGCCATGATCGGAATGGCCATGCTCATGGTGGTGATGTTCGTCGTGGCCATGATGGGTATGGGCCATAGCCTGATTCTGCACGCACCCGAATTTTGCGGCAAGCGCAAGCAAGCGCGGGTACGCAAAAGCAAGGGCGGTTAGCCCTCGCTTGCGGTCGGCGGTTAAGCCGCCCGGCGGTTGTCGTTCTGCGCCAGGCCGGCTGCCTGCGCCCGGGCCGCCTCACGGACGTCGCGGGAGAACAGGTACGGGATGTCGGCGCGGGTGATGCCGATATCGGCGAGCGAACGGTCGTCGAGCGCGCTCAGCTCGTCATAGGCCGCCTGGCGACGCCGCCAGTCCTGATAAGCCACCTTAAGATGCTGCAGGCCGGAAAGAAGAAGATTGAGCATTTCCAACTCCTTAAAAAACATGGTCGTGACTCTGTGCTGCGTTGCACAATAGGTAAGCTATGCTGCCAAATAGTAAAAGGCGCAAGATTCGAACCCAGCTATACGCCCACCGCATATCCGGCTGTTTTCGGGCATTTTCGACCCCATCTTTGGCCTGATGGAGACGGGGTTTGGGGTGCCGAGCGGTTTCGCGCTAGGTTTGGGGCCTCAGGAGGTCCGGAATGGATGATGGTCGCCCGGTTAGCCGGGAAGGGACGGCGGAGCGGCTTTCGCGGTTGCGGGCCGAGCTGGCGCGGCGCGGCGTCGACGGGTTCCTGGTCCCCCGCACCGACGAGTACCAGGGCGAATACGTCCCCGAATCGGCGCAGCGCCTGGCTTGGTTAACCGGCTTCACCGGCTCGGCCGGGCTGGCGATCGCCCTCAAGGACAACGCCGCGATCTTCGTCGATGGCCGCTACACCCTCCAAGCCGCGGCCGAGGTGGACGGCCGGCTCTTCGAGCACCGCCATATCAGCGATCAACCGGCCGGGCCCTGGATCGAGGTCAATCTGAAACCCGGCGAGTCGCTGGGTTACGACCCGCGGCTCCATACGCTCGGCGAGGTCGCGCGCTATCGCAGCGCTGCCGAAAAGGCGGGCGGCAGGCTGGTGCCACTC
>DATMZZ010000296.1:0-20793 GCA_035573175.1 Allostellaceae bacterium | reverse complement strand
CGCGTCGACTTCGAGGATCTGGCGCAGCAGCTTGTCGGCGCGGTCGCGATCCAGCTTCGGCGAGACCAGCCGCATGAATTTCTGCGACACGACCTCGCGCTGCTTCGCCAGATTGCGCAGCGGCCTGTAGCAATCGTTGGTCGCGCTGAGCTTGCGGTCGTCATTGAGCTGGACGTTCGCGACCGCGACGCCGCCGCTCAGATCGTCGCGCGCGACAACACGGACGCGGTCGCGCAGCCTGATAAGCTCGGGGCTGTTGGCGCGCTCGACATTGTAGGCGCCGATGTCATGCGTATCGTCGCCGAGCAGCGCCATCGCCGAGACGGCGCGCAGGCTGAATTTCG
The DNA here is from genome assembly GCA_035573175.1 of Allostellaceae bacterium. Classification (GTDB taxonomy): domain Bacteria; phylum Pseudomonadota; class Alphaproteobacteria; order ATCC43930; family CGMCC-115725; genus CAIKMD01. The sequence goes on along the minus strand of DATMZZ010000296.1, from coordinate 20,449 downwards.
ATTCCAGCCCGGTCTTCGGCTCCTGGATGTTGCAGACGGTCAAGAAATTCGGCGGCACCTGCACTTCGATCGTCTCGACATTGGCCGGCGTCACGCCTTGCGTATTCTTCAGCTCCAGCATGTTCTCGATCGTGCTGTGGGTAAGCTGACACGCCGCATGCGCCTTGAAGAGCGTATCGAGGATGAAGAACCGGCCCTCCGCTTCGCGCAGCCGGTCGACATGGGCGCCGGCCGCGTGGGTCTCGATGAAGCCGTCATTGGCCTCGATCGCGTTGGCGCGCGCGATCCAGTCGCGCTTGGCGAGATTGGCGGCGAGCACACCGTTGGTCGCCGCCTTGCCGGAGTGGAACGGCTTCGACATCGTGCCGCCCGAGGCGAGTAGCCCGGCCGCCTGCGTCGCGGCGATGCCAAGCGCGTGCGCCCATTGCTGCGCGCTGAGCCCCAGAAGATGCGCCGCCGCGGCTGTTGCGCCGAAGGGCACGAGATTGCCGGTCGGATGAAAGCCCTTCTTCAGGAACGGAAAATTTACCAGCGTGCCGACGCGGCAGCCTGTCTCGACACCGGCGACGATGGCGCCGAGGAGATCGAGGCCGGAAATATCCCTGGCTTCGCCGACCGCCAGCGCGGTCGCGACCACGGCCGGCGTGGTGTGGCCGCGCATCGCGAGGTTCGAGTCCGCGAAATCGAGGGCGTCACCGGCCGAGCCGTTGATCAGCGCGGCATAAGCCGGCGAGGTGCGCTCGCCATGGTAGATGACCGTACAGAGCGGATGGCCGCCTTGTTCGCGCGCTTCCTCGATCAGCTTGAGGACCAGCGGCTCGGTCGCGCCGGCGATGGCGATGCCGCACCAATCGAGCAGCGAATGCCGCGCCGCTTCGAGAACATCGGCGGGAAGCTTCTTCGGATCGATGCCGTGGACTTGTGAGACGAGAATCTCGGTGACGTTGACCTTGGCGATGTCGGCGTGTGTCAAAGCGTTTCCTTGAAAAAAGCGAGATAACGGCGCCATGCGTCTTCCGAGGCTTCCGGGCGATAGCGCTCGTCGCTGAAATTCTGGAAAGCGTGGCCCGCGCCGTCATAGGCGTGGAATTCGTGTTTCTTGCCGAGCTGCGTCAGTTGCGCGTCGATCTCGGCCATGTCGGCCGGGCTCGGGTTTTTGTCGTCCTTGCCGAAGAAGCCGAGGATCGGGCAGGCGATGCTGCGGGCACGCGACAGCGGCGAGGGCTTGCCATTGCGCGACTGGTTGACGCTGCCACCATAGAGCATGACCGAGCCCTTGAAGGGATGCGCGCTCGCGCCGAGGAAGGAATGCCGGCCGCCCATGCAATGGCCCATGATGCCTTCGCCGCCCTGCTTCGCCTTGGCCTGCTTTTGCAGACACGCGGTGGTGACGCGGATATCGCCGATGATCTCTTCGTCATCGAGGTACTTCATCGATTCGGCGGTGTCTTCGCCGGCCGCGCGGCGATGATAGAAATTCGGCGCGCCGGCGATGAAGCCGTTCTCGGTGAGGCGCTGGACGACGCTTTGGGTGAATTTGTCGAGGCCCCAGCGATGGTGGCAGACCACGACAGTGGGGAAGGGACCGGCGCCGTCGGGCACGCCGAGGATCACATCCATCTTGCCGCCCATGGCGTCGATCGAAACCGTGTTGATCATGGCCGTCTCCTCTACGCGCTAGGCTCGTCTTGGGACTCAGCCTAGCGCTTCGTCGGGCGTGAGCAAAACCTTGCCGGTAATCTTGCGTGATTCGACGAGGCGATGCGCGTCGGCGGCCTGCGACAGCGGCATGATGCGATCGATCAGCATCGTCAGCTTGCCGCGCGAAGCGGCATCGAGCGCGGCCGCAACGTCCTCGTTGGTGTGCCCGGTTCCGGCGATGATGCTGATCTCGTTCATATAGAGTGTACTGACATTCAGCGGCACGATCGGCCCGCCATGCGCGCCGGCGGTGAAGAGCTTGCCGCCGCGCCGCAGCGAGGCGAGGGCTTTCGGGAAGAGCTCGGGATCGGCGATATTCTCGAAGACGACATCGACGCCGCGCTTGCCGGTCAGCTTCATCACCTCTTCGGTGAGGTCCTGCTTGCGGTAGTTGATGCCGTGCTGCGCGCCGAGCTTCTTTGCCGCTTCGACGCGCTCATCCGCGCCGGCCGCGGCGATGATGTTGGCACCATAGACGGCCGCCGCCTGGACGATGATGCTCCCGAGCCCGCCGGATGCGCCCATCACCAGCGCCCAATCGCCTTCCTTGAGCTGCGCCTTGCTACGCACCTGGTTGAAGGCGAGCGGCGCGTGGCGCGCGACCACGGTCGCGGTGGGGAAGTCCATCCCTTCCGGGATCAGCGCGGTGACGTCTTCGTTCAGCACGACATATTGCGCATAGCCGCCCCAGCTATCGATGCCGAGCATATGCATCGGCGCGCCCGGCGCGCGCACGACGCGGCGCGAGGAGATACAGATGCGATCGCCGAGCCTGCGGTTCTTCACGCCGGGCCCGAGCGCGGCGACTGTGCCGGTCGGATCGACGCCGAGGACATGCGGCAGCTTCACCGGGCGCGCGTATTTGCCGTTGCGGACGATGATATCGAGGGTGCGATTGACCGAGACCGCCGCGACCTGGATCAGTACCTCGCCGGGGCCGGGATCGGGTGTCGGGACTTCCTCGATCCGCATCACCTCGGGTCCGCCGAATTCGCGGATGACGATGGCCTTCATGCTTCCTCCAGCGTCATTCCGGGGCCAGCAGCACTTTGCCGGTACCGCTGCGGCCTTCGATGATCTGATGCGCGCGCACCGCTTCCGACAGCGGCAGGACCTGGTCGATCAGTGCCTTTAGATGCCCGTCGGCCGCGGCTTTGAGGCTTTCGACCATATCCTCGGTGGTCTGCTCGGTGCTGCCGTAGATGGTCGTGTTCTTGGCATAGAGATTGAAGATGTGCAGCGGCACGACGCCGCCGCCATGGCCGCCGGCGGTGACCATGCGGCCGCGCATCGCGAGCGCGGCGAAGGCCTTCGGGAACAGCTCGGGATCGCCGATATTCTCGCACACGACCTGCGCGCCTTTGCCGCCGGTGATTTTTTGCACCTCGGCGGTCAAATCCTGCTTGCGATAATTGATGCCGTGCTCGGCACCGAGGCCCAGTGCGACCTCGACATGGTGATCGGTGCCGGCAGCGGCGATGACGCGCGCGCCGAGATGCTTGGCGATTTGGACGATGAAGCTGGCAAGGCCGCCGGCCGCACCCATCACCAGCACCCATTCGCCCGATTGCAGCTTCACCTTGTTGCGCAGCATGTTGTGCGCAAGCGGCGCATGGCGCGCGACGACGCAGGCGGTGTGGAAATCGAGTTTCTCCGGGAGGAGATAGGTGTTCCGGATCGGCAGCTTCAGATATTTCGCATAGCCGCCCCAGCAATCGATGCCGATGAGGTTGAGCGGCTCGCCCGGCTTGCTGAGATGCAAGGTCATCGCGATGCGATCGCCGACCTTGCGATCGGTGACACCGGGGCCGGTGACGACTACCGTGCCGACGGGATCGACGCCGAGGATATGCGGCAGCTTCACCGGCCGTGGATATTTGCCAGAGCGGACGATGCAATCGAGCGTGCGGTTGACCGAAACGGCGGCGACTTCCATCAGGACTTCGCCGGGACCGGGCTCGGGTGTCGGCATCTCCTCGAGCTTCATCACCTCGGGGCCGCCGAATTCGCGAATAACGATGGCCTTAATGGTTTCCTCCCGGGTTTTGCCGGGAGATTAGAGAGCGCTTCCGGCCGCCACAAGGCGGCTAGGGCGTGGCGTAATTGATGAAATGCGCCGGCATGGAATCGCCCCATTGCGAGCGATTACCGCCGGGGGCGGCGCGGTTGAGATGCGGCTCGGCCAAGGCGTTGAGGCGGTCGCTGTCGGTCATGTGCTCGTGCACGCGGCCCCAGGGATCGGCCCAATAATCGAAAATCTGACTGCCATAAATATGCCGGCCGACGCCCCAGATCGGTTTGTATTTTGCCGACACTCTTCATGTGCTCGTGACCGAGCATCACCGCATCGAAATTCGCGACCTCGAAAGCGAGATGGTTGAGGCCGGCTTTCGGTCCCTGCATGCAGAAGAAGACGTGATGGTCCACATAAGTCTCGCCGCGATCGACGCGGTTGAAGGACGAGATCACGTCGCGCTCGTCGTCGCGGAAAATCTCGTCGCTCGGGATGAAGCCCAGCATTTCGCGATACCAGGCGAGCGCTTTCTGTAGATCGGTACTGACGATGACGCCGTGGCCGAGCCGCTTCACTGCCACCGGCCCGGCGGCAAGGCGGGTCAGCGTGCCGAGGCGCCGATCGCGCGCCTGCGCGGTGTTGACCGCGTTCTCGGCGAGCGGCAACGGCTCGAGCGCTTCAATTCCGTGGATCACTTCAATCTGGAAGCCGTGTGGATCGGTCAGGCGCACACGCTTGCCGGCGCCGGGCTCGTCCATCGTTTCGATGTCCGAGGCGCCGCTGGTCCTGGCGAGCTTGCCGAGTTCGTCCTCATTCGCCGCGTGATAGGCGAGGCCGATGAAGCGCGGCTCGCCGAGCTCGGTGATGTGGAGATGATGCGCAGGATCGCTGCCGCGCATATAGAGCGCGGTCTTGGTCCGCGCCGCGCGTACCAGGCCGAAATGGGTGAGGAACTCTTCGGCGAGATCGAGATCGGGCGCGGCGAGCCGTGCATAGGCGATATCGACGACTTTGGTGACGGGCATCAGGTCCTCTTGATCCGCAGCATACCAAAGAGAACCGCCAAGACGCCAAGACGCCAAGACGCCAAGACGCCAAGACGCCAAGACGCCAAGACGCCAAGACGCCAAGACGCCAAGACGCCAAGACGCCAAGACGCAAAGTTGGTCCTTGGCGCCTTTGCGTCTTGGCGGTTCAAAAGCTTTAATACTTTCCGAAGCGATGGATGAGGAGCGCGATGACGACGAAGAATTCCGGCCGGCGCGAGGATCAACGGCTGCTCACGGGCGGGGGGCGCTACAGCGGCGATTTCAGCCTGCCGGGTCAGCTTTACGCCGCCTTCCGCCGCGCTGACCGCGCGCATGCTGCGATCCGCAGCGTCGATAAGAGCGCGGCCGAAGCGGCGCCGGGCGTGGTCGCCGTGTTCATCGGCCGCGATGTCGCCGAACTCGGCATGAAGACGGTGCCGCCGATGATGCCGTTCCCGGGCCGCGGCGGCAGCAAGATCCTGGTGCCGGAGCGGCCGCTGCTGTCCTCCGATCGCGTGCGTTATGTCGGCGAGGAAGTCGCGATGGTGATCGCGACCAGTGCCGCGGCGGCAGCCGATGCGGCCGAGCTGGTCGCCATCGATTACCAGGATTTTCCCGTGGTGATCGGCTTTGAGAAGGCGCTTGCCGCGGATACGCCGGCGCTGCATGCAAACATCCCGGGGAATGTCTGCTTCGATATCGAATATGGCGATGTGGCCAAGGCCGACGCGGCTTTTGCCCGCGCGGCCAAGACCGTGCGCGCGACCATCGAGAGCCCGCGCATCGCGCCGACGCCGATGGAGCCGCGCGCCGTTCTCGCCTGGTACGACGCCGCGCGCCAGACCTATGAGATCCGCTGCGGCAATCAGGGCGGTCTCGCGATGCGCGACGCGCTCGCGGTCATGCTGGGCGTGAAGCCGGCCGAGGTGCGCGTCCATATGGTCGATGTCGGCGGTGCCTTCGGCTCGCGGACGCAGCCTTTCCCCGAGAATGCGCTGCTGCTGCATGCGGCGAACAAGCTCGGCAAGCCGATCAAATGGACCTCGACGCGCTCCGAAGATTTCGTCACCGATTTCCACGGCCGCGCGATCCGCGTCGCCGGCGAGCTCGCTCTCGACAAGGACGGCAAGTTCCTCGCCTTCAAGACCGAGTGGCTCTGCGATTCCGGCGCCTATCTCAGCTCGGCCGGCGCCATGACCAACACCTCCAACGGCATGAGCATGTCGTCGGGCGTCTATGAGGTCGAAGCCTTCTATGCGCGCCACCGCCAGGTGATGACCAACACCGCGCCGACCAGCGCCTTCCGCGGCGCCGGCCGGCCGGAAGCGGCGCTGGTCATCGAGCGCCTGGTCGACGAGGCCGCCGCCGCGCTTGGCATCGACCCCTTCGAGTTGCGCCGCCGCAACCTCATCGACAAGACCAAATTTCCCTACAAGACCCATACCGGCATCGTCTTCGATAGTGCCGATTTCGCGGCGCTGCTCGATCGCGCCGAGCGTGAATCGAAATGGCGCGAATTCCCGGCGCGGCTTGCAGATGCGGCGAAACGCGGCAAGCTGCGCGGCATCGGCTGCGCCGCTTTCATCGAGCCGTCGGGCGGGGGCGGTGCGCCCAAAGATCAGGTCGCGGTGCAGTTCGATGAGAAAGGCATCGCGCGGCTTTACCTTACCGCCACGGCGAGCGGGCAGGGCTACGAGACCGTTTTCCCGGATATCATCGCCGGGATCACCGGCCTCGATCCGGCGAAGATGGAGGTGCGTGCCAGCGATCCCGACGGGCCGCCGATCTTCGGCGGCGCGGCGATCGGCTCGCGTACCGGCATGACCTCGGGCAGCGGCTTCAAAGTGGCCGCGGATGAGATCGTGAAGAAGGGCTTGGCGCTGGCTGCGGAAGCGCTCGAGACCTCGCCGGTCGATGTCGAATTCAGCGATGGCCGCTACACGGTCAAAGGCACGGACAAGACCGTCGCGCTGCAGGAGATCGTCTTGCGCCATGCCGGCGGCGCGACCCATCCGCTCGATACCATCGCCGAAGTGCCCGCGGCGCGCGCCTTCCCGAGCGGCGCTCATGTCGCCGAGGTCGAGATCGATGCCGAAACCGGCGCCGCCGAGGTCGTCGCCTATACCGCGGTCGATGATGTCGGCAATGTCATCAACCATCAGCTCGCCGAGGGCCAACTCCATGGCGGCATCGTTCATAGCGCCGGTCATGTCTTCGGCGAGGACTGCCATTACGACCCGGAGAGCGGCCAGATGCTCGCCGGCAGCTTCATGGATTACGTGATGCCGCACGCCGATTTGGTGCATGAGCTACGCGCTTTCGATTGCGGTGTGCCCAGCCCCAACAACATCATCGGCGCGAAGGGCGCCGGCGAATCGGGAGCGGTCGGCGGGCTGCCGACCTGCATGAACGCGGTAGTGGATGCGCTGCGCCGGGCGAATGTCCGCGAATTCGACATGCCGGCAACGCCCGCCCGGCTCTGGGTGGCGCTACAGCGCGGAAAATAAAGAGGTCTCAGTCAGCAAAAAGGCCAAGCGTGCCGCCCGAAACGAGTTCGGGCGGCACTTGGCCTTGACGGGAAGCCTACCGATGAACGGTCAGATTGCTTCCTTCAGTTCCTTGGCGGCGCGGAATGCAACGCGCTTGCTCGCCTTGATCTTGATCGCCTCACCCGTGGCAGGGTTGCGGCCCATGCGCGCGGCGCGCTTGCGCACCACGAGGATGCCGAGCCCGGCGAGACGAATACGCTGTCCGCCCTTCAGGTGCTTCACGACCAGGGCGACCGTGTCACCGAGAATGGCTTCGGACTGCTTCTTCGCGATCTCGTGATCTTCCGCGATCTTCGCGGCGAGATGTTTCAGCGTGACGGTGGCTGGGGTCTTCCCCGTCTTTTTAGCGGCCATGAATGGTGTTCTCCGTTGGCTTGTTTGATTGGCCCAACTTCGTTGGGCTCGCAGAAACCTAGCAAATATCGATGCTTTCGGCGACGTAAATATGCCGAGTCGCGCTCGTTCCATGCTTGCGACTCGCACATTTTATGGGCTTCGCACGATGCGTCTCGCATGCGATCGCGAGTCGCGCCTGTGGATTAACCCTAACACGTTAATGACGATTTATCGGAATTAACTAAGCTTTCCATTTGTTTCGCTGGATCGCTTCCGATATACCGGCGCCAACAAAGTCTTACGACAAATCTACCATCCGCCTCACGGGTCAGAAGACCCCGACAGTCCTGCAGAACGCTCCAGATGCAATTCAGCTCGCTTTGCGCGCGTAGCGCGCGCTTGGCGACGGGCGAGGAGGATGGGTTCGATGAAAAGTTTCACTAAGAGTCTCTATGCCGCGGCTGCGGTCGCGCTGGCTCTCGCAGCCGCGCCGGCACACGCGTCGGTTATCAGCGGTACCAATCTCGATTTCGAGGCGGCAACGCCGACTCCGTTGACGCCGAACACCGATCAATTCGAGGGCGCAAACACCGGCACCGCGGCCATTCCCGGCTGGACGATCAACGCCTTCGCTCCCGGCCTGAACGAGGCCGGCGTGTGGGCGCCCCAGGCTGGCGGCGTGTTCTTCACCAGCCCGGCGAGCTGGCAGGGCAATCAGGTCGGCTTCATGACGACCGGCTCCAATATCAGCCAGAACCTCAACGGCGCCTTCACCGGTAACGGCGGCACGATCAGCGTGCAGCTCCTCATCGGTGAAGCACTCGGCGGGCTGCTCAACCCGGCGCTGGACTCGATCACGCTGTTGGCGAACGGCACTGCGATCGGTACTGAGACGCTCGCTCAGGCGCTTGGCGGTCCGTTGCTCACGCCGGGAGCGTTCGACCTCAACACCTTCAACTTCGCCATTTCGTCCGGCCTGGCCGCGACGCTGACCGGTCAGACGCTCGGCATCGAGTTCAGCAATGATGCGGATCCGAGCCGGTTCTTCGTCGATGATCTCGTCATCAACGGCACGACCGTCGTCAACCCGATCGGCGGTGGCGGCGGCGGTGGTGGCGGCGGTGGCGCCGGTGTCCCCGAGCCCGCGTCGCTCAGCATCCTCGGCGTCGCACTCCTTGGCTTCGCGGCTTGGCGCCGCCGGAGCAAGGATACCGGGGCGTCCTTCTCGGTCGCCGCGTAACTTAGGAAGTAACGGAAGAGGTAAGGCCCGGCTCATGCCGGGCCTTATCGTTTTCGCGATTGGTTTCGCACAGGGCGCGTCGCGCGATCAGCACCAACAGCGCGATCAAAGCGAGCTGCGCCAGCGGCACATGCGTCGCGGTGCCGAAATCCCGCGATAGCAGCGGCACGACGAAGATCGCGGCGAGGGTGACTTTCTCCCACGGCAGGAAGCCGCGCTCGCTGCCGGCGCGGATCAGCCAGGCCATGGCGATCCCGGCCAAAAGAAAGTCGTAGACCAGGGCGACCGGCACTGCGATCAGCGTCGCGGCGGCAAGTGCGGCGGCGCGGACGGGCAGGCTGAGATTGCAGCGCCACACCACCGCGACGAGTGCGATGGCCGCGAGCGAGCCGAGGCCCTGCACGGCGTAGGCGATGGTCGATGGCGCGCCCATCAGGCGCAGCCCACCGAACAGCGTGACGAAGCCGGAGAGATCGATCCGTCCGGATTCGTAAGTCGAATGCGAGCCGCCGGCGAGGGCGAAGAAATCCTGCCAGGTCTGCCAACCGAAGAAGGCGACCGACAGCGCGACCATTGCCGCCCCTGCGATCGCGGCGCCGGCGAAAGCGCGCCAGCGGCCACCGGCGACGAGCGCGACGGGAATGAGCAGTCCGAAATGCGGCTTGTAACAGAGCAAGCCGAAAAGTATGCCGGCGAGCATCGGCCGGCGATCGACCAGCAACAGCGCGCCGCCGAAAAGCGCCGCGGTGAGAAATGCGTTCTGCCCGAGCCCCATCGTCCAGAATACGGACGGGAAAGCGAGCAGCGGCAAGAGTACGGCCCAGTCCTTTGCTTTCACTATGCCGCGCGCGACAAGCAGGCAGAGCAGCAGACTCGCCGCCTCGAAGGCGATGAACGCCACCATGTAAGGCAGGCGGCCGAAGAGTGTGCAGATCAGCAGGAAGACCGGCGGGTAATAGAAGAATTGATATTCGATGCCGGGCGCCGTCGCCTGTTGCTCGGCGGCGTAATGCGCTGCCTCGTTATAGGCGAGGGCGGGTGTGCCGGAATCGGCGAGGCTGCCGGCAGCGTAGAAGCTGGCGAAATCGGTGGTCGTCGGCCGCTCGAGCGGGACGATCCAGCCATGCGTGCCGGCGATGAGGATAAGAAAGACGACGAGCTCGATCGCGAGCAGCACGCCGCCAAACATCAGCGCGCGACGGCGGTCGAGGAAATCGCCCGCCTTGAGGCTGCTGAGCCAATCGAGCCGGCTCAAGGCAAGCTTGGCGGATCCATCCATGCCCCAGTGATACGGGCTCGCGGTAAAGGAAGAATTGCGCCTGAAGATGGGCCGCTCATGAAGATGGCGGCACCGGGGGAAGGTGCCGCCATTGCATGGGTCCAGGAACTTTCGGAGAGCAGGACTTAGGAGAGGAGGACAAACCGCTCGCTTCTTTTTGAGCTTGGCGGCGAGCGGGCATTAAGCGTGGCGGATGATTGTTTCACCTGTTTCAGTTTTGGCTTCGGAAAGCCCGGCGTACGGTCGCCTGGCCTTCGCGTTGTGCCGCACCAACCAGCGGCATGCCGGTATAATTACGAAACACTTAAATGGCTTCCAGCAATTAATCTTTGCATTTTAGATAAATTGCTTCGTCCCATTAACCATACTTGGTTAACGCGTTCGCGAAATGTGCGGGGCGCATAAACGAAGGCGGCGTCCTTTCGGACGCCGCTTCATGTCGAGAGCCTATGCGGAACTCAGCCGCCGAGCTTCACCTGAATCTTGTCGCCTTCGATGCGCACGGGGAAGCTCTTGATGTCGCACGGGATCGGCGGGCCGAGGCCCTTGCCGGTCTTGATCTCGAAACGCCCGGCATGCAGCGGGCATTCGACTTCTTCGCCGTCGAGCCAGCCGTCGGTTAGAAACGCATAAGCGTGGCTGCAGAGATTGTCGGTGGCGTAAATCTCGCCATTGAGATTGTAGAGCGCGACCTCCTGGCTGCCGACGGTCACGCCTTTCATCTCGCCTTCGCCGATCGATCCCTTGTCGGCGACGCTTACCCATTCGCCGCTATCGTTCTCCGCCATCGCTATTCCTCTGTTATCCCCCGCATTGCGCGCAAATTTGGCCTTTGCGTCCCCGCTTGGCAAGCAGTCAGCGCACCAGATCCTGGAGCTTGGTCGATTTGTCGCTGAGCAGCGCCGGATCGACGATCTTGCCTTTCTGGATCAGCATCCGGCCGAATCGCATGTCGCGAGCGTTGTTGACTGTGACTGCCGCAACGACCTTGCCGTCGAGGAGCTGGAAGAGGGTGAAGCCCGGATCGGTGGGCTCGCCGCGGAAGATCACGCGGTCCCATGTATCGGGCGCGCCGGCCATTTGCAGATTGGTCTCGTATTGGTCGGTCCAGAACCACGGCACTTCCGAGAACGCCTGCTCGCCGCCGGCGATGATCTTGGCGACGGCAATGCCCTGATTCTGCGCGTTCTGCCAGGCTTCGAGCCGCACATGCCGGCCGAGCAGCGGATTGAGATGCCGCGTTACATCGCCGGCCGCGAAGACCGCGGGATCGCTGCTGCGGCCGAACTCGTCGACGATGACGCCGTCGCGTATCTCAATGCCAGCCGCGTGTGCGAGCTCGACATTGGGCTGTGCGCCGATGCCGATCGCCGCGTAATCGGCGATCACCGGTGAGCCGCCATCGAGAAGAATGCGCAGCTCGCTGCCTGTGTCTTCGATCGCGGTGACTTTGACGCCGGTCTGGAGATCGACGCCTTTCGCGCGATGCAGCGTCGCAAGGTATTGCCCGATCTCTGGCGCGGCGACGCGTGCCAGCGGATGCGGCGCGAGCTCGAGCACTGTGACTTGCGCGCCGCGCTTGCGCGCGGTGGCCGCGACTTCGAGGCCGATGAAGCCGGCGCCGATCACCGCGAGCCGCGTGCCTTCAGTCAATCGCTCGCGCAACGCCAGGCTATCGTCGATGTCGCGCAGATAGAACACGCGCTTGCCGTCGCCCCCCGGTAGAGGCAGGCGCCGCGCCCGCGCGCCGGTGGTCAGCAGCAGCGCGTCGTAAGGGATCGTGCCACCGTCGCCGAGCTCGATGCGCTGGTTCTTGCGATCGATTGCGCCGACGGTCGTGCCGAGCCGAAGCGTGATGTCCTTCTCGGTATAGAAGGCTTCGGAATTGAGATAGGTCTTGGCATACTCGATCGCGCCCGAGAGGAGCTCTTTCGACAGCGGCGGGCGCTCGTAAGGCGGATGCTTCTCGGTGCCGACGAGGGTGACGCGGCCGGTATGGCCTGCAGCGCGCAGCGCTTCGGCGGCACGGCCGCCGGCATGGCCCGCGCCGACGATAACAACGTGTTTATCGCTCACGCTTGATCCTGGGTGAATGCCTTATAAGCAGAGATGGTGAAGGTGTCGCGGACACCGGCGAGCTTCTGCAGATGCTCGACCACGAAATGGCCGGTATCCATGTCATCCGGCAGATAGCATTTCATCATCAGATCATATTGGCCCGAGACCGAATAGACCTCGGAGACCTGCTCGATGGTTTCGACCGCGGCCTCGGCGACCCGATAGGCCTTGCCGAGCTCGCATTTCATCATGACGAAAATGGTCTTCATGGCGCCGTCCCTGTGATCGGCGCATCATAGCGGGAGAAAAGGCCGGCGCTAAGACCATGATTCACGGAGCGGCGGAAGCGCCCTCGGCTATCCGCCGCTCCGTGAATCATGGTCTCAATTTTTGATGTGGGAACAAGATTCACGCATCGAATGGCAACGGGTGTCGCCATTCGATGCGATCTTGCTCCGCGCCGGCCCCTAAGGTTTAGACCGAGCGCACCGCCCGAGCGCGGCTGAGGAAGGCCGGCATGTGATCGCCGAAGCCGACGACGCGGCGGTCATCCTCTTGCTCGTCGCGCTGATGATCGCGGCGCGGCAGCTTGGTGACGTTGCTCGGCAGCGCCTGATCCATCGCGTCGGGATTCATGGTGATTGGCGCATAAGCCGCGCGCTCTTTAGCCGGATGCTCTTTGGCTGCTGGGCGCTCTTTCGCGGCATGGGCAGGCTCGCGCTTCGGTTCACGCTGCTGTTTCGACTCGTGCTGCTCCCCATGCTCGCGTGAGGGGCGTTCACGCGCGGGCTTCGCCGCCTGCGGCCGCTCTTCGCGATGGCCGCTACGGCCCTCGGATTTGCCGCCGCGACGGCCACGACCACGGCCACCGCGTCCGCGGCTACGCGGCGCGTCTTCGCCTTCGCTGAAAGTCTCGGTCTCGATGCCGGGAATTTCGATGCTGGGGATCGGCTTGCCGATTAATTGCTGAATCGCCTCGACGAAACGGCCGTCTTCCGGCGTCGCCAAGGTGAAGGCACGGCCTTCGCGTCCCGCGCGACCGGTACGGCCGATGCGATGGACGTAGTCTTCGGCATGGATCGGCACGTCGAAATTGAACACATGCGACATGCCTTGAACGTCGAGCCCGCGCGCCGCGACATCGCTGGCGACGAGCAGCCGGATTTCGCTGTTCTTGAAGCGCTCGAGCGTCTCGGTGCGCTTCGATTGCGGCATGTCGCCATGCAGCGCCGCCGCGTCGAAACCATGCTTCGTCAGCGAGCGGAACAACACATCGACGTCGCGCTTGCGATTGCAGAAGATGATGGCGTTCTTGACGTCTTCGCTGCGAATGAGACGGCGCAGCGCTTCGCGCTTGCCCATCTCGTTCACGATCGCGAGGCCTTGCGTCACGGTGGTCGCGGGCGAAGCCGGCGGGGCGACCGTGATCTCTTTCGGATTCATCAGGAAGGCATCGGCGAGACGGCGGATCTCCGGCGGCATCGTCGCCGAGAAGAACAGCGTCTGGCGGATCTTCGAGAGCAGACCGACGATGCGCTCGACATCGGGAATGAAGCCCATATCGAGCATGCGATCGGCTTCGTCGATGACGAGGATCTTCACATCGCTGAGCAGGATCTTGCCGCGCTCATAGAGATCGATCAGCCGGCCGGGCGTCGCAATCAGCACGTCGACGCCGCGATCGAGCTTGCGCTCTTGATCGGCGAAGCTTTCGCCGCCGATGAGCAGCGCCTGGTCGAGCTTGTGATACTTGCCGTAGACGTCGAAGGCTTCGGCGACTTGCGCCGCCAGTTCGCGGGTCGGCTCGATGATCAGCGAGCGGGGCATCCGGGCGCGGGCGCGGCCCGCTGCGAGGATGTCGATCATGGGAAGGGTGAAAGAGGCCGTCTTGCCGGTGCCGGTTTGGGCGCATCCGAGAACGTCGCGCCCCATCAGCACGTAGGGTATGGCCTGCTCCTGGATAGGGGTCGGCGCGGTGTAACCAGCGTCTGCGACCGCCTTCAAGACCTCAGGGGAGAGGCCCAGATCTTCAAAACTCATACGGAAATATGCTTTTCTCGTGTGTTGTTGATGTTTACGCCCCTTTATCTGGGCGTGGGGGCCGGAAAGTCAATCGATTTCGGCGCTTTACGCAGCATTACGTACTTTCGACCCTAGCGATTTCAGCATCGCGAATTATGGTTAAGCCATGATTAACAAACCAAGTCTCGTCCTGGTCCCGGGCCTCCTTTGCGATGCGGCGCTTTGGCGCGGCCAGGTCGAAGACCTCGCCGATATTGCCCAGCCCTGGGTTGCCGATGTCACGCGTGACGATTCCATGACCGCGATGGCGCGGCGCGTATTGGCCGAGGCGCCGCCCGGCCGCTTTGCTTTGGCTGGGCTGTCGATGGGCGGCTATGTCGCTCAAGCAATTATCCGTGAAGCGCCGGAGCGGGTAGAGCGGGTGGCGCTGCTCGATACCAGTGCGATGGCCGATACGCCCGAGCAGACGGTGCGGCGGCGTGGGCTCATCGATTTGGCGGAGAAGGGCGAGTTCCACGGCGTCACGCCGCGGCTATTGCCGCTTTTCGTTCACCCTGATCGCTTGAGCGACAAGCCGCTAACCGACGCAGTCATGGCGATGACCGAACGGGTGGGGAAGGACGCTTTCCTGCGTCAGCAGCAAGCGATCATCGGCCGGCCCGACAACCGGCCGAACCTGCCCAAGATCAAATGCCCGGCGCTCGTGCTCTGCGGCCGTCAGGATCAGATGACGCCGCTGAGCTGGAGCGAGGAGATCGCTTCGCTCATCCCCGGCGCAAGGCTCGAGATCATCGAGGATTGTGGTCATCTCACGACCATGGAGCGGCCGTGGGAGACGAGCGTCGCGCTGCGCCAGTGGCTGACCGAATAGGTCGCCTATCAAACGTCATTGCGAGCGAAGCGAAGCAATCCAGTGGTGGAGACAGACTGGATTGCTTCGTCGGCCCGTGGGGCCTCCTCGCAATGACGGCTTCTCATTCGCAAGCCTTCTAATTCGCGGAGCCAATCCGCTTCACCGCCTCGTCGACCAGGCTCTGATCGGCGTATTTCGCGGCATCGATATGCGTCTTCTGGATGCCGAGTTTCTGCTGGATATCGAGGGTGTTTTGCAGCGCCTTGATGTTCGCTCGGTGGTCCAGGTCGCGATAAACATCCTTATGGGTGAAGAGCCAGTCGTTGAAGCTCGCCACCGGAATCTTCGTGTAATCAGAGACGATTTTCACCGCCTCGTCATGGTTCTTGGGATCGAGGTACCAGCGCTCGGCGCGGATCCAATCCTCGGTGAAATCGACCAGCGCCGCGTGGTTCTTGTCGATGAAGGGCTTGCGCGCGACGTCGAAGATGAATTCGGACGTGCCGATCGCGTCGCGCAGCGTGAAGAGCGTGCGCACATCGCCTTTGGCTTCGCCGATGAAGCTGAAGGGCGGAACGGCGGCGACAAGATCGGCTTTGTGCTCGCGCAGCATCGGCAACAGCGTTGGGAAACCGCCTTCGATGATGTTAGCGTCGCGCTTGTCGTCGAGATGGTGCTTGCGCAGCATGGCGCGGATGCCGATATCGAGGCCGCCGCCGATCGCGTTCGAGGCAAGGACTTTTCCCTTGAGGTCTTCGACGGTTTTGATCGGGCTGTCTTTCAGCACGAAGTAGAGGCTGGTGAACCAGCCTTCGACACCGTCCTGATTCTCGTCGCCGATGACGCGCAGATCGCTCAAATGCGCGTTCTCGATCGCCGAGGCCATGGAGGAGGGCGCGAGGGTCGCGATGTCGAGATCGCCGCTGGCGAGGGCGGTGATCTCGGGGGCCGAGCCTCTGAAATGCACCGGCTCCATCGTGTAGCTCTTGCCGAGATGCTTCGCGAGCTCAGGCTTGGCGAAGATGATCGGCGCCATCGCGGTCGGCGTATTGCTCCAGCCGGCGCGTATTTTTACGGGATCGGCATTCGCTCCGGCGGCGACCAGAGCAAAAGCCGAAGCGGCAACCAAGAATCCTACGATACGCATCACTATTCTCCCTGTTTAGGCTAGTTGAGCCGCCTGTTAATTGAGTCTGTGGGCGGCTTCTTTGATGAAGCTGAGATCGACGTATTTCTTCACGTCGACATCGCCCTTGATCATGTCGAGATCGTGCAGCGCGTTGATATTTTTTTGCAGCGCGTTGAGATCGGGCAGGCCGTTGTGGTCGTAATAGAAGTCCTTATTGGTCCAAAGGTACTTGCCGAGGCTTTCGGCCGGCTGATGCGTGACCTTCGAGACGATGGCGAGCATCTCGGCGCGATTGGCCGGGTCGTGGAACCAGCGGAACGAGGCCAGCATGTCCTCGAAGAAATCATTGAGCGCGGCGCGGTTCTTGTCGAGGAAGCCTTGGCGCGCGGCGAGAACGATCATCTGCGTGCGGCCCATCGCATCGCGCAGGGTGAAGAGCGTGTGCGTGTTCGCCTGCATCTCGGGATCGAGCAGGTACGGCATGGAGCCGATGGTCAGCGATGCCTTGCGCTCCAGCAACACCGCGTTCATATGCGCGAAGTCGGATTCGATTACCGAATAATCGCGCTTGTCCTCGAGCCCGTGTTTCCGAAGCATCGAGCGCATGCCGACATCATAGGCGCCGCCGAAGCCATTGCTGGCGACGACCTTGCCCTTCAGATCCTCGACCTTGGCGATCCCGCCATCGTTGCGCACCACAAAAGCGGTGCTGTTGTAACCATCAGCCCCATCCTGGAAGCCATCGGCGACGATGCGGATGTCCCCCATCTTCGCGTTGAGCACGGCAAGGGCGAAAGTCGAGTAGCCGATTGTCGCGATGTCGATCTGCCCGCCGGCGAAAGCCGTGAGCTGCGGCGCCGTGCCTTTGAAATGCTGCGGCTCCATCACATAGGATTTGCCGTAATGCTTCAGCAGATCCTTCTTCTCGAGCTGGAGCGGCGAATAGCCGGACGTGGCGACGACCCAGCCGGTGCGGATCGTGACCGGATCGGCGTCGGCTGTATGGGCGAGCGTCGTCAGAACAAGTGCGGCGGCAATCAAAAAGCGGATCATGGTCATGGGAGTCGTTTCGCTGCTTCCTGAACAATGGTGAGATCGAGATAGCGTTTTACGTCGATGCTTTCCTTCGCGAAACCCAGCGCCACCATCATGTCGATGCCCGATTGCAACGCGCCGATATCGGGCATGCCTTTCGGGTCGCTGTAGAAGTTGCTGGTCGAGAAGAGATAGGCGTTGAGCCGCTCATAGGGCTGCTTGGTGACGCGCGCGGCGAGGGCGATTGCTTCCGGGCGATGCGCCGGATCGCGGAACCAGCGCGACAGTCCCAGCATGTCGGTGAAGAAATCGATCAGTGCGGCACGGTTCTTCTCGAGGAAGCCGGAACGCGCCGCGAAGACCAGGACTTGCGTGCGGCCGCCGGTCGCGTCGCGCATCGTGAAGAGCGGGTGAGTGGCGGCGCGAAACGCGGGATCGCTGACGCCGGGCTGCGCGCCGATAGTCAGGTCGACCTTCTTCGACAGTAGCATGGGATTCATGTTGGTGTAGTCGGATTCGACGACGGTGAAGTCGCGCTTGTCCTCGAGGCCGTGCTTCCTGAGCATCATGCGCATGCCGATGTCGAAAGCGCCGCCGATCGAATTGGTCGCGACAACATGGCCCTTCAAATCCTCGACCTTGGCGATGGTGTTGTCATTCCGCACCATGAAAGGCACCGAGGAATAGCCCTCGACGCCATCCTGGAAATCGTCGGCGACGACGCGGATGTCGTCCATCTTGGCGTTGATGACGGCGGTCAGCAGCGTCGAATAGCCGATCGGGATGATGTCGACGCCGCCGCTGGCCAGCGCCGCCATCGACGGCGCGCTGCCCTGGAAATGGATCGGCTCGAGGACATAGGAGGTGCCGTAGTGCTTGAGCTGGTCTTTCGCCTCGAGGACCATCGGTGTGTAGCCAGAGGTCATAACGACCCAGCCGCTGCGGATGGTCAGCGGATCGGCGCGCGCCGTCCCGAGCGCGAGCAACGTCGCGATGATCGCCGCGACAGCGATTCTTCGATGCCGCATCGTTCCTCCCCTGGTCCGATCAATACCATGCAAAAGGGCGGGGCGCATCTCTCGCGCCAATTGGTCCGTCTGGTGCGCCAATTCGCGTGCCGCTCGTCTTGACCCTCGATGAGGGTCGGGTTGGAATGCGGAGCTAGTGAAAAGAGGGGTGAGGCAGGTATGAGCCGTCCGGTATTCGTCTCCGAGCAAGCGGTCAAAGAGGTGCTGGGCTGGCCGGCGATGATCGGCAAGCTGCGCGAAGTTTATTCGGTGGAGCATCCTCCTTTCGCTGGCCCGCCGCGCACCCTGGCACGCGGCAAAGGCATCTGGATGCGTACGCTCACCGGCGTGCTGCCCGGCGGCTCGGTGATGGGCACGAAGCAATTCTGTTTCCCGCGCAACCGCAACGTCCGTTACATGATCACGCTCTTCGATCAGGAATCGGGCGAGTTGCTCGCGCTGCTCGATGGGCGCAGCATCACCGCGCTGCGCACGGCGGCGACGACGGCGGTGGCGATCGATCGCATGGCGGCGCAAGGCCCGGCGGTGGTGGCGATGCTCGGCAGCGGCAGCGAGGCACATTCGCACGCCCGCGCCGTCGCCGCGGTACGGCCGATCAAGGAAATGCGCGTCTTCAGCCCCACGGCCAAGAACCGCGAGGCGTTCGCGCAAAACTTCAGACAAGAGCTGGGCGTGCCGGTGAAAGCGGTCGCCTCGGCGAAAGACGCGGTCACGGGCGCAACGCTCGTCGTCGGCGCGTCGCGGACCCTCGACGGCAAGCCGGTTTTCGAAGGCGCGTGGCTGACGCCCGAAATGCTCGTCGCCTCGATCGGCGCGACCTTGCCCGAGCATATCGAGATCGACACGGCGGCGATCGAGCGCAGCGATTTCATCGTCGCCGACATGCCGGGCGAGGTGATGGAAGAGACCGGCTGCTTCCGCGCGGCGCATGCGGCCGGCATCCGTTTCGAGGAGAAATTCGTCTCGCTCAACGATCTGATGGCGGGCAAGGTCGACGACCGGTTGCGCGCGGCAAAGCAGCCGATGTTCCGCTCGGTCGGTGCCTCGCTGCAGGATCTCGCTGTCGCCGAGCTCGCTTATCGCGACGCGCTGCGCCGCAACCTCGCGACCGAGTTACCGATGGAGCTATCGGTCAAAGGGTAGGCGTCCGCACTAAGCGGTCGCGGTTCGCGCTCCACAAACTGGCTTCCCGCCGTCCGGATGGATCGCGTGTCCGCGAGCGGCGCACGCTGCGGATTCGCGTCCTGCCGATATTCGTTAGCAGGGATATCGCATCCCGCCCGGCCTCGCTATGATACGGGGTGGCTTTTACGCCGCGAAGAAGAACACATCAGGGAGGTCGTGGAATGCTCCGCACCATCACTCATCCACGCATTGCTACCGTTGCCGTCCTGGCCGCCGCGGTGCTTGCCGTCGGGTCGGCGCCAGTCCGAGCGCAGGGAGTCTCGGCCGGTTCGGTCACGGCGACGGAGCTCGAGCCGATTCCGAACCCGTCTATCGCCTATAACCGGATGGCGATCGCGATGGGTCTGCCGCAAAAGCACGGGCTCGATCTCAAACTCGGCCCCGACCTCGCGGGTGGCGGACCGGAGCGTATCCAGGCGGTGGTGACCAACAACACCGATATCGCGACCAGCGACATCATCGCGGCGATGGGGTCGATCCATTCCGGCGCCAAGGTCAAGATCCTCATGGTCATGACCCCTTATGGCGACGAAGAGGTGTGGGGCCAGGACAAATACAAGGAGATCAAGGACGCACAGGGCCAGACCTGGGGCGTCGCCTCGCTCGCCGGGGCGCAGCGCTTCAACGCGCAGATGGCGGTGCAAGGCTTAGGTTTCGCTGCCGACGCATTCCGCTGGACCGCGATCGGCGGCGGCGATGGGCCGGAGCTCCAGGCGCTCGACAGCGGCCGCGTTCAGCTCGGCAGCCTCTCGCATCTCGGCGCCATCCAAGCCGCCGCCAAAGGCTTCACGAAGACCATCCACGTCGTCGTACCGCATACGGCGAAACATAAGCCGCCCGTGCCGCGCATCGTCATCGTCGCGCGCAGCGAATGGCTCAAGGATCACCAGGCGACGGCAGTCGCTTATGTCGAGATGATGCTCGATATGATGCGCCAGTGGGAAGGCGACGGCCAAACCTGGGTGAAACCGGCCACCGCAATCTTCGCGAAC
>DATMZZ010000295.1:0-15224 GCA_035573175.1 Allostellaceae bacterium | reverse complement strand
CCGCAGCCATGCCGATCTCGGCCCGAGCGATTTCACCCCGGCCTTCATCGGCGTCGCGCTAATCTCGTTCCTTGCCCTCCCGATCTTCATGCGGCTGTCGCCCGAGGCGGGGCAGGGCATGATCGGCGGCCGCCGCCGCGCCGAGGAAGCCGATCAGCCCGGCTCAACGGGCGGCGCTTAAATCCTTCGCCGTTGCAAAGAAGATCGCTGCGGTGACGACGATCATCGCGCCGCACAGCCCGATGCCGCCGCTGACGCCGAGCCAGGCCTGATCGACGCAGAAGCCGGCGAGGATCGGCCCGGTGATCGCGCCGAGATCGGTCGTCATACGCATCGAGCCCATGACCGCGCCGACGCGGCCCGGCGGCGCGGCATCCGCGGCGTAGGAGGTGACCAGCGCGGTCGCGATGCCCATGCCGGCGCCGATCAGGATCGTGAACACCCAGAGCATCGTCTCGCTATGCGCAAAAGCGAGCACGCCAAGCGCGGCGAGCACGATGATGGTCGATCCGATCATGGTGAGGGCGCGCCCGAAATGCCGCACCATCAGCGAGATGAAGCGCAGGATGGTGAGGTTGGCGATCGAGCTCGCGGTCAGCAGTGCGCCCACCGTGCCGATGCCGAGACCCATGATGTTATGGGCGATCAGCGGCATCAGGATCCAGGACGAGGCGACGCGGCCGAAGAACAGCGCGTAGCTGAGGCCGGCGACACCGGCGATCAGCGCGAAGATGCCGCCGGCGCGCGGCAATGCTTCGCCGACGGTCTTGGGCTTGCGCTCGCTCGGGATGCGCATCACCGCGAGCAGCGCGATCATTGCCATCAGGCCCTGGCAGGCGAAAGGCGCGCCATAACCCCACAACGCCGCCGCGAAACCGCCGAGGCCGGGGCCGAGCGACAGGCCGATCTGCGTCGCCGTCTGATAAGCGGCCATGTCGCGCACACGCGTCTGCGGCGTGCCGCGATCGGTGACGGCGCTCAGCGCCGACGTGCCGTAACAGGCCGAGCCGACGCCTTGCAGCACGAGGCAGGCGATGAGCGTCGTCATGCTGCTCACGGTCAGCGCGACGAAGGACGATGCCGCGACCAGCAGCAGGCCAATGGCCATCACGCGCACGCGGCCGACCCGCTCCGAGAGCAAGCCGGCGGGCACGCTGACCAGCAAGCGCGAGGCGCCGAAGGCCGAGATCGTCGCGCCCGCCGTCGCTGCGCTCGCGCCGAGCGAGGTCGCGTAGACGGTGAGGATCGACCACACCATGCCGATGCCGATATAGGTGAAGAACATGCCCATCAGGAGGCCGAGCGGCGGGCCGGCCGCGTCTTCCGCCGGTCGCCACCAGCGCCGGAACATGTCGGCGAGGAACTTCACGCGTATCCTATGCAGGTTGTGCTTTTACGAGCGCCACATCTTAATCGCCTTTCCGGCGAAAGCCGGAAACCATTTTTCCACGTCGTGCTCGCTGAATAATGGACACCGGCTTTCGCCGGAGAAGCGAAATTGATCGTCATTCATGGCGATCGCGGGTTCGTCCGCGGGCCGCTACAGCGGATTCCTAGCACATTCCGCCTCTAGAAGCTCCGCGCCACGCGGTTGTCAGTGCTGCGCGCGCGACATAAAACGCGCCAGAGGCTTGGTTATGCCGATAAGAACGGGGAGGGGTGGGGAATGGCGGTGGCGGAATTCGACACGATCATCATCGGCGCGGGCTCGGCCGGCTGCGTGCTCGCTAATCGTCTTGGCGAGGATCAAGCCAAGAGCATCCTTGTGCTCGAAGCTGGCGGCCTCGACAATCATTGGCTGCTGCGCCTGCCGATCGGCGTCGCGAAAGTATGGAACGCCCCGCGCTTCAATTGGGCTTATCAATCCGAACCCGAGCCCTTCGCCGACAATCGCAGCATCTATCATCCGCGCGGCAAGGTGGTCGGCGGCTCGTCCTCGATCAACATGATGGCCTATGTTCGTGGCAATCGCCGCGATTTCGATCGCTGGCGGCAGAAGGGGCTCGACGGCTGGTCCTATGCCGATGTGCTGCCCTATTTCAAACGCGCCGAGCGTTGGGAGGGAGGCGGCAGCACCTATCGCGGCAACCGCGGTCCGCTGCGTACGCAAAAAGGCCGCGCGCAGGATCCGGTGTTCACCGCGCTGCTCGCGGCCGCGCCCCAACTCGGCTATGGCGTCAATGAGGATTTCAACGGTGCCAGCCAGGACGGCTTCACGCGCATGCAATTCACCGCCGGCGACGGCCGGCGCTATAGCGCGGCGCGCGCCTATCTTCATCCCGCGATCGCGCGCGGCAATGTCGCGCTCGAGACCAATGCGCTGGTGACGGGGCTGCTCTTCGAAGGCAAGCGCGTCGTCGGCGTCGAATATCTGCAATACGGTAATCGTCGCGAAGCACGGGCGCGCGAGGTCATTCTCTCAGGCGGCGCGTTCAACTCGCCGCAATTGCTGCTGCTCGCGGGTATCGGACCGGCCGGAGAGCTCGCGCGCGTTGGTGTTACACCGCGCGTCGATCTGCCCGGCGTCGGCAAGAATCTGCAGGATCACACCGCGATCCGCCTTGGCTATGCGCGCAAATCGCCGTCGCGCATCCGGACCGAGCTGCGGCTCGATCGTCTCACGGTCAGCATGCTGCAGGCGATCTTCTTCAGAACAGGTTTCGCGGCCGATCCGCCGGGCGGCATGACCGCCTTCGTCAAAAGCGCGCCGGAGCAGGACATCCCGGACCTCCAGCTTTTCATCAACAACGCGGCGCTGATTGCGCACGAATGGTTCCCCGGCTGGCGGCCGCCCGCTTATGACGGTTTCACTATGCGTGCCTGCCATCTGCGGCCGGAAAGCCGCGGCTCCGTGACGCTTGCCTCGAGCGATCCGACGGTGAAAGCGCGCGTGCTCAACAACTTCCTCTCGACTGATGCCGATCGCCGCGCGCTGCGCAGCGCCTTCAAGATCCTGCGCAGCATCGTCGCGAGTGCCCCCTTCGTGCCGATCATGGCGAACGAGCTCGCGCCCGGTACGCAGGTGCAAAGCGATGCCGAGATCGACGCCTTCATCCGCCAGACCCTCGACACCGTCTACCACCCGGTCGGTACCTGCCGCATGGGCAAGGATGAAGGCGCCGTCGTCGGTCTCGATTTCCGCGTCCGAGGGGTCGAGGGCCTACGCATCGTCGATGCCTCGGTGTTCCCCGATCTGACCGGCGGCAACATCAATGCCGTTGTGATGATGGTCGCCGAGAAAGCCTCCGACATCATCCGTGGCCGCGCCCCGCTACCGGCGGAAGAAGCGGCTTAAGAACTCACCACGGAGACACGGAGAAACGCTCAACCGTCATTGCGAGCGAAGCGAAGCAATCCAGAATGGTCTGGATCGCTTCGTCGCTTCGCTCCTCGCGATGACGAAGTGGAGAGAGCTCCTCCTTCTCTCCGTGTCTCCGTGGTGAACTTACCGGCGGGTGTATTTCGGCAAGAGCAGCCGTTCGACGTTGCCGCGCGCGACCGCGTCGAGCTGCGCGCTGTCGAATACGCCACAGGCTTCGAGCGCGACGATATGCTCGCCCGAAGTACGGTAGGGAAAGTCGGAACCGAAGACGAAATGCGCATCCGGCACGACCTCGCGCGCACAGGAGAGCGTTGTATGGTTCGCGACCTGCGCCGTGTCGTAGAAGAAGCGCCGGGCCTCCGGCATGAAGCCTTCGGGCAGGATCGGTTTGTACTGCTTCAGCTCCGCCATGCGCGTGAAGCGCTCGATGAGATAGGGCATCGTGCCGCCGGCATGCGACCAGATCACGCGAATGTCGGGAAAGCGCCGTGACGTGCCGTTGAACACCATGCTGGTGATGGCGCGCGTCGTGTCGGTGCCGAACTCGATCACCGCATCGGCGACGCCGGGCTGGAGGTTGAGGCAGCACGTCGGCAATGACGGATGGACATAGACCACCGCTTTGCGGCGGTTGAGCTCCTCGAACACCGGATGGAACACGGGATCGCCCATCCATTTGTCGTGATAGCAGGTGTACATGCCGACGCCGTCGGCTTTCAGCACATCCATCCCGTATTCGATCTCTTTCAGCGTGCCGGCGATATCGGGCAGCGGCAGCACGGTGAACATGCCGAATTTGCCGGGATGATCGGCGACCAGCTTTGCCGCGTAATCATTGCAGCTGCGGGCGAGGGCGCGGCGCTGCTCGTCATTGGCGATATGCTTCGAAAGCTGCGTCACCGAGACGATCGCCGTGTCGATCCCACCTTGCTCCAGATCCTCGAGCGATTTCGCCAGCGACCAGGTCTTCAGCGGCCCGCCGACGCCGGCACCGCCTTGCGCGAGATAGGCGGGCGGGGCGATGTGATGATGAACGTCGATCCAGCGGCGAGTGGTGGCCATGAGTTGCGATCCTGTGAAAATAAGCGCGGCGGCGAAGGCCGCGGAGAATAGCGGCAAAGAAACCGCATCGCATCAGCGGGACCGGCGAGGAGGCGATAACCCTAAATTCGAGGCGGGCGCTTCGGTCGCAGGACGTGGCGCGCGCACCATCCCATATGATGGACGCCATGCCTGCGGTTACCGAGAGCCAGATCGTTGCTCTGGTCGATACGTTCTACGCCAAGGTACGGCGCGACGAAGTGCTCGCGCCGATCTTCGATCGCGCGATCGCGCCCGATGCCTGGCCGGTCCATCTTGCCAAGATGTACGATTTCTGGTCGTCGGTGATGCTCACCACCGGCCGCTACAAGGGCAATCCGCTCGCCGTGCATGTGCGCGTCCAAGGGCTCGAGGCGGGCATGTTCGCGCGCTGGCTCGCGCTCTTCCGTGCGACGGCGGAGGAGCTGTTCCCGGCGGAGCTCGCGGCGAGCTTTCGTGAGAAATCCGAGCGCATCGCCGAGAGCCTACAGCTTGGCCTCTTCTACCGGCCCGGGCTCGGCTTGAACATCGCGCCGCGCAGCCCCACGTAATCGTACGCAAAAAGCGGTTTCGTGCGGTCGCGGGGACCCGCGAACTGAAAATTACCAGACAAAGCCAGTTTCCCCTTAGAAAACAGGCCTCTGGCTTTTTTCGCGCGGCAGGTTTGCCAACGTTGCGGGGCTCATTTTAAGCCTGCTTACTATTATGGCAGCCATGAAAGATGGCAGCTTCGACTTCAATCGCAGCTTCGGTTTCGTCCTACACGAGACCGCGCGGCTGCTGAGCAAGCGTTACGACCAGCGCTCCAAATCTCTGGGCCTCACCCGGGCGCAGTGCCAGGTGCTCGCCTATCTCGTCTATCACGAGGGCATCAACCAGGCCGGACTGGCCGAGCTCCTGGAGCTCGAGCCCATTTCCCTCGGGCGTCTCGTCGATCGCATGGCGCAGGCCGGCTGGGTCGAACGCCGTCCCGATCCGCAGGATCGCCGCGCCTGGCAGCTCTTCATCACCGAGAAGGCGAAGCCGCTCTTCGTCGAGATGGTCGCCATCGGCCGCGAGGTTCGCGCCGAGGCGCTTGCCGGCTTCACGCCGGAGGAGGGCGACCGGATCATGGAATTGCTGTTGCGTGCGCGCCACAACCTCTCGGCCCACACGGCTGATCCTGGCCAGTCCAACACGAATCCAAGGCCGCTCGCGGGAGCCGCCGAATGAGCGTTCTTTCCGATACGCGTTCGCGCTTCGGCCAGCGCAGCATGTTCCTGCGCATCCTGCTGATGGCGAGCATTCCGCTCGTCCTCATCGCGATCGCGGCTTATCTCTATTTCACCGCCGGCCGCTCGGCCTCGACCGATGACGCCTATGTGCAGGCCGACAAGATCGTCGTCAGCTCCGATGTCAGCGGCCGCGTTGCTGCGGTCGAGGTCAAGGACAACCAGCCGGTCAAGGCCGGCCAGGTACTGATCCGGCTCGAAGACAGCAGCTACAAGATCGCGCTCGCCAAGGCGCAGGCCAATCTCGCCGCGACCAAGCTGCAGATCAATGCATTGCAGGCGACCTACAAGCAGCGTCAGGCCGATGTCAAAGCGGCGCAGGACACGCTCAACTACATGCAGCACGAAGCCGATCGCCAGGCCCAGCTTCTCGCGACGCATATCACCTCGCAGCAGAAATACGACGAAGCGCGGCACAATCTCGACGCTGCACGGCAGCAGCTCTCCTCGGCGCAGCAGCAGCTCGCCAATGTGCTGGCGAGTCTCGGCGGCGATCCGGACACTCCGACGGATCAGCATCCGCTGGTGTTGCAAGCCAAAGCGCAAGTCGATCAGGCGTCGCTCGATCTCTCCGACACGGTGATCCGCGCGCCGAGTGACGGTTACGTCGCGCTGGTCAGCCGTCTGCCGGTCGGCCAGTATCTCACCGCCGCGACGCCGGCCTTCAATCTGATGACGACGGATCGCGCCTGGATCGAGGCGAATTTCAAGGAAACCGATCTGACGCGTATGCGTCCCGGCCAGAACGCGACCTGCGATATCGACACCTATCCCGATCGCGAATTCCGCGCCCATGTCGACAGCATCAGCGCGGGCACCGGCTCCGAATTCTCGGTGCTGCCGGCGCAGAACTCGACCGGCAATTGGGTGAAGATCGTGCAGCGCATTCCGGTGCGGCTGGCGATCGACAATCCCGATCCCAATTATCCGCTGCGCGCCGGGATGAGCGCGACCTGCACGGTCGACACGCGCACGCTGACGCCGTGGAACACCGAGCAGACGGCGTCCGCGCCGCACTGAGCGAGCAGCAAAGGCGGCCATGGCCGAGGGTCACGCGCATGAGGGTCTGAACCGCGGCATCGTCACCGCCGCGGTGATGCTCGCGACCATCATGCAGACGCTCGACAGCACGATCGCCAACGTCGCGCTGCCCCATATGCAGGGCAGCTTCTCGGTAGCGCAGGACGAGGTCACCTGGGTGCTGACCTCGTATATCGTCGCTGCCGCGATCGGCACGCCGCTTACCGGCTGGCTCGCGGCGAATTTCGGCACCAAGCGGCTGCTGCTCGGCTCGATGGCAGGCTTCACCGTCGCCTCGGTGCTGTGCGGCCTCGCGCTCAGCATCAACCAGATGGTCGCCTTCCGCTTCGCCCAGGGCATTTGCGGCGCGGCGCTGGTGCCGCTGGCGCAGACCATGTTGCTCAACATCTACCCGCGCGAGAAGGCCGGCGGCGCGATGGCGATCTGGGGTGCCGGCGTGATGCTCGGCCCGATCATCGGCCCGACGCTCGGCGGCTGGCTGACCGACGCCTACAACTGGCGCTGGTGCTTCTATATCAACGTGCCGATCGGCATCATCGCATTCGTCACGCTGGCGAGCTTCGCGCAGGAGAGCCCGACGCATCGCCGCGGCTTCGACTTCTTCGGCTTCGCCATGCTCAGCGTCGCGGTCGGCGCGCTGCAATTGCTGCTCGATCGCGGCGAGTACAAGGACTGGCTCGCCTCGAACGAGATCCGCGTTGAGCTTGGCATCGCACTGGCGGCGTTCTGGGTGTTCCTCGTCCATTCGGCGACGACGTCGAACCCTTTTGTCAATCTCGTCCTGTTCAAGGATCGGAACTTCTCGTCTGGCAACGTACTGATGTTCCTCGTCAGCGTCGTCATCCTCGCCTCGACGGCGCTGCTGCCGACTTTGCTGCAAGTCGTGCTGAATTATCCGGTCGTGACCGCCGGCATTCTGATGACGCCGCGTGGCTTCGGCACCGTGATCTCGATGCTGCTCGTCGGCAAGCTGACTCAACGCTTTGATGGCCGGCTGCTGATGTTCATCGGCTTCATCATCTCCGCCTATTCCTTCTGGATCCCGAGCGGCTGGAACATCGATATGGGCTGGCAGCCCATCGCCATCGCCGGCTTCGGCCAGGGCCTCGGCATGGGCATGATCTTCGTGCCGCTGTCGCTCGTGACCTTCGGCACGCTGCCGATGGCGCATCGCAACGAAGCGACGGCGCTCTTCAGCCTCGTCCGCAACGTCGGCGGCAGTATCGGCATCTCGCTCGCCGAGAATTATCTCGCGCGCGCGACCCAGGCGAGCCACCAGGCGATCGCGGCGCATGTCACGCCCTACAATCAGGCGCTCTGGGATCCGCACATTGCGGCGATGTGGAACCTGCACACGGTCCAGGGCCTCGCCGCGATCAACATGGAAGTGACGCAGCAGGCGTCAATGATCGCCTATCTGCAATGCTTCGCGCTGATGGCGGCGATCTGCGTCGCGATGATCCCGATGCTCGTGATCATGCGCCATGTCCGCCAGGCGCCCGCCCGCGGCGGCGGCGGCGCGCATGCCATGGCGGAATAAGTCCGAATAGGGCCGGGGGCTTCCTAGCCCTCGACCGCCTCGCGGAACTGGCGCGCATCGAAATCGGCCGTGCGCTCCTCACCCTTATGGGACACCGCGACATCGAGCCGCGCCGCGGCCAGCAGCGCGTTCTCGGTGAAGGTCCCGCTGGGCTGATCCTCGTCGATGGCTAGGCTGGCGAGGGAGGGGCTTTGCGCCAGCAGCCGATAGAGCGCCGTGACCCGTAGGTAGAGGGCGAGGGTGGTCTGGACGTTGGTGCCGAGCTCTTCGGCGAAGAGGTCCAGCACCTCCCTGGTATCGACATCGAAGCCCTGCGCTTCCTCGTCCTCGTCGGTTGCCGGGTTCTCTCCGGCCGTCCGCTCGAGATATTCACGAAACAGAAACAGGGCCGAGCCGAGGAGCGCAGGATCGACCGATGGCACGCGCGGTTGGGATTGAGCCATCGCCTTGGCTTAGCCGGAACCGGAACCGCCCTCAACCGCTTGGATTTCGACGCGGCACGTTCTTTTTTGGGTCTCGGCGCTTGTCGGCGGGGGCTGATACGGCCTAAGGAATAAAGTCCGTCAAACGCCGTTATTTGGACGTCCCGGGAGGGCTCCCCTCGGCCGGGAGGAGTCGTTTACATCGTGGCCAGACTCCCGCTCAGCGCCGAAGGCCGCAGCGCCAGCCTCGTCGAACTCTCGACCTTGGCGCTGGTCATCGGAATCGTCACCGGCCTCGCCGGCGTGCTGTTCCGTGCCATCGTCGCGGGCATCCACGATTTCTTTTTTCTCGGCCAATTCTCGCTCTATTACGACCCGAACGTCCACACTCCCGCGAGCTGGCTCGGGCCGCTGGTGATCTTGTCGCCGGTGGTTGGCGGGCTTGTCGTGATTTTCTTGAGCCGTCTGCCGCCGGCCGACCGCCGCGGCCAGGGCGTCTCCGATATCATCGACGCGATCTATTACCGTGAGGGCCGGGTTCGCACGCTCCAGGCCTTCGTCAAATCGCTCGCCGCCGGCATCCAAAGCGGCTCCGGCGGCTCGGTCGGCCGCGAGGCGGCGATCGTCCAGATCGGCGCCGCCATCGCTTCCCGCACGGCGCGCTTCACCAATCTCGCGCAATGGCAGCGCATGACTCTGGTCGCGGCAGGCGGCGCAGCGGGTCTCGCCGCCGCCTTCAACGCGCCGCTGGGCTCGATCGTCTTCGCGGTCGAGCTGATGATGCCGGAGATCAGCCCGCGCACCCTATTGCCCGTGACCATGGCGGCCGGCGCCGGCACCTTCGTCGCCCGGCTCTTTTACGGCTTGCAGCCGACCTTCCTGGTCCAGACCGTGGTCGCACCCGAACTGCGCGTCTCGGGCGTCGTCGATCTGATTCCCTTCGTGTTCTTCGGCCTGCTGCTCGGCGTCACCTCCTGGGTAATGATCCGCGGACTGGGCTGGACCGAGGCACTGATCAACAAGCTGACGACGAACCCTTATCTCAAGCACGCCTTCGCCATGGTGCTGGTCGGGCTGATGATGTACGGCATGAAGGTCGCAGTCGGCGATTACAATATCGAAGGCCCAAGCTACGCGGCGCTGCAAGACATCCTGCGAGGCAGCGATACGGCGCTCTGGTTCTTCGCGCTGCTCTTCGTGGCCAAGTTCG
This sequence comes from Allostellaceae bacterium, assembly GCA_035573175.1. Classification (GTDB taxonomy): domain Bacteria; phylum Pseudomonadota; class Alphaproteobacteria; order ATCC43930; family CGMCC-115725; genus CAIKMD01. Next base: position 5,338 of record DATMZZ010000295.1, on the reverse strand, counting down.
TCGCGACGACGCTCACGCTGGCTTCGGGCGGCAGCGGCGGCGTCTTCTCGGCGTCGCTGATCATCGGGGCGGCGCTCGGCGGCGTGGTCGCCACGGTGACACAAATGCTGGCGCCGCAACTTGCGATCAATGTCCCCGACTACGCCATCGTCGGCATGGCGGGCATGCTCGGCGGCACCACCGGCGCGGCGATGACCGCGATCGTGATGGTGTTCGAACTGACCCGCGACTACAACGTCATCGTCCCGCTGATCATGGTCGTGACCTTGGCGATCGCCGTGCGCAAGGCGGTGCTGCCGCAAAGCATCTACACGCTGAAGCTCGCCGATAAGGGCCATGAAGTGCCCGACTCTCTCCAGGCGAACATGTATCGCATCCGCGCTGCCGAGCGCGCGATGGCCACTGACTTCGAACTGCGCCCGGCCGAGGCGCGGATCGACGAGACCATCGCCTCACTGGTGGAGACCGGGCGGCCGATCTATGTGATGATCGCGAGCGGCAACCGGCTCGCCGGCTATGTGCGGTTCGACCCCGGCTTCAAGCTGTGGAAGCCGAACGATCCGGGGCTGCGCCTTGGCGACCTCGCGCGCAGCGATTTCGTGATGGTGCGTCCGCTAGACACGATGTTCTTCGTCATCGGCCGGCTCGCGCGCCGCGGCGCCAGGCTGGCGATCGTCGCCGGCGGCGCCAACCGCGTGCCGCGCGTCGGCGATATCCGGGGCGTCATCGCGCTCGAGACGATGGGCGAGGCGGTGATCGAGAATGCGCGTGTCTACGCGCCACACGCAGCGCGCAGTCCGTTCCCGCTGCTCTATCGCCGCCGCGTCACCTGGCCGTTCTTCTGGCGGCGGAAATCGTCCGGCAGCTAGCCCTTACGCTGCGTCGCCGGTATCGGCCTTCAATCCGGCCGCCTTGATCCCGGCAACGGCGCAGGCCTCGTCATTCTCTGACGTGTCGCCGGAAATTCCGACCGCGCCGAGCACGTTGCCCGCATCGTCACGAATAAGAACGCCGCCGGCATTGGGGACGACCTTGCCCTCGGACGCGACCATCAGCGAGGTCATGAAGGCAGGGTTGCCCTGCACGCGGCGCGCGAATTCGCGACCGCCGAAGCCCATCCCGAGCGTGCCCCAGGCTTTGCCTTCGGCGATCTGCGGCCGAAGAATGCTCGACCCATCCTCGCGCTTCAGCGCGACGCGGTGCCCACCGGCATCCAGCACCACCACGGTCAGCGGCTTGAATTTCGCGCCGCGGCCATGCTCCAGCGCCTTGTCGACGATGGTGGAAGCTTGGGCAAGGGTGAGCGGGTTCATGGGCAATCTCCTCCGAAGTGAAGTGGCGGCAAGCGCGCGCTGGCCATATCATAGCAAACACAACAAGGCTAGGTGCCTGGAAGCTAAGGGTAGGGGCAATGTCCAAACTGCGTCTTTCGTTCTCGTGCTGGGATTACGACCGTATGCGTGCGCTGGCCGATGGCAGCGTGACGGCGGAAGGCATCGATCTCATCTGCATGAAACATGTGGTCGAGGAGACCTTCTTCCGCATGGCGCGGCATCGCGAGTTCGATCTCGCCGAAATGTCGCTCTCCTCGTACACGGTGTCGCTATCGCGGCCGGAAAAGCCTTTCATCGCCATCCCGGTCTTTCCGTCGCGCATGTTTCGTCACGGCTTCATCTACACCTCGACGAAAAGCGGCATCAGGGAGCCGAAGGACCTTATCGGCAAGCGCATCGGCACGCCGGAATATCAGCTCACCGCGCCGGTCTGGATCCGCGGCATCCTGCAGGACGAATACGGTGTCGACCCGGCGAGCCCGACCTATCTCACCGGTGGCCTCTTCGAGGCAGGCCGCATCGAGAAGATCGCGCTCAACCTGCCGCCGAAATTCAAGCTCGAGACCATCGACCCGACAAAGACGCTGTCCGAGATGATCGCCACCGGCGAGATCGACGCGATCCAGGCGCCGCATCCGCCTTCAACCTTCCACACGCAGCCGGATCGCGTGAAGCGACTCATCGAGAGTTATGTCGAGGTCGAGCGCGCCTATTTCCGCAAGACGAAGATCTTCCCGATCATGCATACCGTCGCCATCCGGCGCGAGGTCTACGAAGCCAATCGCTGGATCGCGCAATCGCTCTTCAAGGCCTTCGTCGAGGCGCAGCGCAAGATCTACGACATGCTCCATCATCAAGAGGCTTATTCGACCATGCTGCCTTGGCAGATGGCCTATGTCGAAGAAACGCAGCGCGAATTCGGGCCGGATTGGTGGGCTTACGGCTTCGAGGCCAACCGCCATGTGCTCGATACCTTCCTGCGCTATCATCACGAGCAGGGTCTATCGCCGCGCCGCTTGAAGCCGGAAGATCTGTTCGCGCCCGAAACATTCGAGGGATTCAAGATCTGAACCACGCGGGAGGGGAATGATGAAGCGTAAGCCTATCGCGAGCATCACAGTTTCCCTCGTTGCATTGCTGGGCATCACGCTGATCGCGCACGCGGCCGACACGGTTCTCCAAGGCAAGGACGCGTTCGGCGATTTCCAGCGTGATGCACCCGGTGTCTGGCACAAGATCACGGTCAACGATCTGCCAAAACCGTTTGCCTCGGAATCGGCGCGCAACTTCCCGAGGCTCGCCGAACGCTCTGATAGCGCGGTGCCGAAGGTTCTGCCGGGCTTCCAGGTCTCGGTCTATGCGCAAGGCTTCAGGCAGCCGCGCCAGATGAAGATGGCGCCCAACGGCGACATCTTCCTCGCCGAGAGCGGCGCCGGCCGCGTCCATGTGCTGCGCTCGAATGGGCCGGGAAAGCCGCCGACCGACACCGTCTTCGCGGAAGTCGCGGAGCGGCCTTTCGGCATCAGTTTCTTCCCGGCCGGGCCGCATCCGAAATATGTCTACATCGCCTCGATGCACGAGGTGGTGCGTTTCCCCTATGAAGTCGGCGACACGAAGGCGCGCGGGCCGAAAGAGATGATCGTGCCCAATTTGCCGGGGCCGGTGCATTGGACACGCGACGTGCTGGTGACGCCCGATAGCAAGCACATCCTCGTCGCTGTCGGCTCGAGCTCTAACATCGCCGATAGAGGCATGGAGCAAGAGCAGTACCGTGCGAACATCCTGGAATTCAATCCGGATGGCAGCGGCCGCAAGGTTCTCGTCTCCGGCACCCGCAATCCGGTGGCGATCGCCTTCAATCCGGTCGATGGCTCGCTTTGGACCTCGGTCAATGAGCGCGACCTGCTCGGCGATAATCTGCCGGCCGATTACGTGACGCATGTGCAGCCGGGAAAATTCTATGGCTGGCCGTATTTCTACAACGGCAATCACCGCGATCCGCGCGTCGAAGGCAATCCGCCGATACCCGGCGAGCAGGTCGTGGTCGGCGATGTGCTGATCCAGCCGCATTCCGCGCCGCTTGGCATGGCCTTCTATACCGGCAAGCAATTTCCCGCCGAGTATCACAACGATCTCTTCGTCGCGCTGCATGGCTCGTGGAACCGTGGCCTGAAGACCGGCTACAAGCTGATCCGCGTCAAGCTGCAGAACGGCAAGGCGACAGGCCAATATCAAGACTTCATGACCGGCTTCGTCACACCGGACGGCAATGTCTGGGGCCGGCCGGTCGGCGTCGTCGTGGCACAAGACGGCGCGTTGCTGATGAGCGATGACGGCACGGGGAACATCTGGCGCATCAGCTACGGCGCGACCAAGCAGCAGGCGGAGCATTGACCGACAAGCCAGTTCCGCTCGCCGCGACGTTGCTGCTGCTGCGCGATACCGTACCGGGTTTCGACGTGCTGATGATCACCCGGCACGCCGAGACAGTGTTCGCCGGCGGTGCGGCGGTGTTCCCCGGCGGCCGCCTTGATCCGGAGGATGCTGCCCCGGCGCTGCTGCAGCGTTGCTGCGCGGTACCGGGGATCGACGCCGCGCAGACGGCGCTGCGCGTTTGCGCGATCCGCGAGACCTTCGAGGAGGCGGGGCTGCTCCTGGCACGGCGGGCTGGCGAAGAGCGATTAGTTAGCGGTGCTGAGCTGGACGCGATTCAGCAAGAGTTGCTGCTACGGCTCGGTCATCCCGCGGATTTCACCGAGCTCGTCATCGAAGGCATGCTCGAGCTGGCGACCGATCTGCTCGTGCCTTTCGCGCATTGGATCACGCCGGTGGTTCGGCCACGCCGCTACGATACCTATTTCTATCTCGCGCCGGCGCCGCCGGAGCAGGTGGCGCGCCATGACGGCCATGAAGCGGTGGATTCGATCTGGGTCGCGCCGGGCCAGGCCGCCGCGGATGGCGCGTCGCATCGCGTGAAGATGATCTTCGCGACCCGATTCAATTTGCAAAAGCTCGCGCGCAACACGAGCAGCGCAGCAGCCTTCGCCGCGGCACGTGCCGACACGATCATCACCGTCACGCCGGAATATCGCGAGACGCCGCAAGGCCTGATGTGGTGCATCCCGATCGAGGCCGGCTACGGCATCGCCGAAACGCCGGTCCAAGGCGAGCCGATGGCTTAAGCCTGCTTCCAGTCGCGGAAGGTTTTGCCATCGGCGGCGAGCTTCGCCAGGAGCGGCGCGGGTTTGAGGCCGTCGTCGCCGAAACGTTTCGCGGCGGCGCTGAGTCGCTCGCAGAGCTGGGGCAGGCCCGCCAAATCGGCATAGAACATCGGCCCGCCGCGATGCGCTGGGAAGCCATAGCCATAGACCCAGATCACATCGATATCGCTGGCGCGTGCGGCGATGCCTTCATCGAGGATGCGCGCGCCTTCATTGATCATCGCCGACAAGATGCGGAGGGCGATCTCGTCGGACGGCAAATTCGTGCGCTTGTTATTGCCGCGCGCCGTGTCGACGATGTGCTGCGCCTCGGGATCGGGCAGGGGCGTGCGGCTGCCGTTCTCGTAGCGATAATAGCCGGCGCCCGTTTTTTGCCCGAGCCGACCGGCATCGACGATCGCATCGGCGAGCGGCCAAGAGCGGCCGCGCTGCTTGCGCGCGCGATAGCTGATATCGAGGCCGGCAATGTCGCCCGCGGCGCAAGGCCCGACCGGGAAGCCGAACTCGGTCATCGCGCGGTCGATCGCTTCGATGGCGACACCTTCGGCGAGCAGTCGCTCCACCTCGCGGCCACGCTGCGTCAGCAGCCGATTGCCGACAAAGCCGTCACAGGCGGCGACAGCGACGGGGAGCTTGCGAATCTTGCGGCCGAACGTCATGCCACTGGCGATTGCGCTCGGCGCGCTATTCGCCGCGCGCACCACCTCCATCACGCGCATTACCGTTGCCGGCGCGAAGAAATGCAGGCCGAGCACGCTTTCCGGCCGCTGCGATGCTTCGGCC
>DATMZZ010000294.1:0-6290 GCA_035573175.1 Allostellaceae bacterium | reverse complement strand
ATTTATACGTATTTAGCGTACGATGTCAAGAGAGAAGTATGAGTTTGAACTTCGTCATTGCGAGCGACGCATCGCGCGACGAAGCAATTCAGGGTGACTGCGGCGGCTCTGGATTGCTTCGCTCCTGAGCTTGTCGAAGGGGCTCGCAATGACGGAATAGCTAGGGGGAGGCGAGAAGGCGACTCGTGCGATCGCTACCGCTTGAAATCGTCGTTGGTGAAAAGCGAGACGAGCTCGAGGCCTTCCTTCTTCAGATTTTCGCGCGCGCCTTCGAGGCGGTCGACGATGGTGACGATCTTGTCGACCTTGCCGCCCTGATCGCGCACGGCTTTGACGGCTTTCATCGCCGAGCCACCGGTGGTGGTGACGTCTTCGAGCACGACCACCTTGCTGCCGGCCGCGAAATTGCCGTCGATCAGCTTGGCGGTGCCGTGATCCTTCACCTCCTTGCGCACGAAGAAGGCGTCGAGCCGCCGGCCACGGTCGTTGCTCTTCATCGCGATCGCGAGCGCGATCGGCACCGCGCCCATCTCCAGCCCGCCGACCGCTTTGGTCTCGGTGTCATTGGCGAGGAGATCGCAGAGCAGCTCGCCGGTGAGCGAGGCGCCTTCCGGATCGAACATCGTCTTCTTCATGTCGAAGAAGTAGCCGCTCGCCTTGCCCGAAGCCAAAGTGAAATTGCCGCTCAGCAGCGACTTCGCCGCAATGATGTCGCGCAGGCGTTGTTTCTTATCGGGCATGGCCGGGCTCTCCTCGTTGCTGCGCCCTTTTAGGGCATCGCAGCGCCGCCATCCACCACGCTCCGCGCCTGCCCTCGCGATGCCGTGCTCTTATTCGGGCGTCTGCGGCGCCTTCTTCAACTCGTCCTGAAAAGCCGCGAGCACCTTTGCCCCGTCAGGCGTGCTTTTCATCCATTGGTCGGTAACGGGACGGATGCGTTTGTCCCAGAGCGGATATTGCTCGGCCGAGAGTTTCGTGACGCTCTGGCCGGCAAGGGAGGCGACGTGCTTGGCTTCCGCGCGGTTCGCGCGCTCGTCCGCGAGGCCGAGGCGATCGGAAAAGGACTCTCCCGAATATTTGTCGATCGCCGCTTTCGCCTGCGCCGGCAGCTCGGCATAGGCCGATTTGTTCATGAACACGAAGGCGGGTGCCTCGCCTAACGGCAGCTGCAGGTGATCCTTGGTCACATCGTCGAGCCTGAAGGTCTTCACCGCCGTCCAGCCAACGAGGATCCCGTCGACCACGCGGCGATTCTGGGCTTCGTAGAGGTCGCTCGGGGTGAGGGTAATCGGCGCCGCGCCCATTGCGATCGCGGCCTCGCCGAGCGTGCGCGAGGATGCCGCGAGCTTCAGGCCCTTGACGTCGTCGAGCGCCTTGATCGGCTTGTTCGAATTGAGGATCGAGCCGGGGAACGTGAACAGGGCGAGCACCTTGACCTTGTCATATTCGGGATTGAGCAGTCCCTTGGCGTAGAGGCGCCACAGCGCGACGCTCGACCGCCGTGTGTCGTTGTTGATGAAAGGCAGGTCGGTCACTTGCGTGCGCACGAATACCGAGGCGTACGCACCGAACGTGCCGAAGGAGATCTGCGCGACATTCGACACCGTGCGGTCATAGATGTTGTTGAAATTGCCGAGCGCCGGCCCTGCGAAGAGCTGGATCTTGAGCGTGCCATCGGAGGCCTTCTCGACATCGTTGATCCATGGCGTGATGGCGTCGGTGTTGACATAAGAGGTGGGTGGAGCGGGGAAGCCGAATTTCAACGTAACGGTCTCGGCGCGCGTAAAAGCCGGCGCGGCGAAGAGCAAAGAAAGAGCGAGCGCGCAGCGCGCGAATGCGAAGAGCATGACGACGTCTCCCTGTTCAAGCTTTTCATTTCCGGAGCCGCTTCGAGGCGCACAGCGGGCTTCCGGCGCGACACTTTTCGAGCGCGCGTCGTCAAGTTGGCAGCGACGCGCCTTGCCTGTCAACCGCTGCGATGCGTCGCGGCGGATTTCAATGCTTCACCTGGCCGCCATCGACGACGAGGGTTTGGCCGGTGACGAAATCGCTGTCGGGCGAGGCGAGGAAGACGCAGGCGCCGACGAGGTCTTGCGGGTCTTCCTGCCGGGCGATGGCGCGGATCTTCGCGGCGTTGTCGAGCACGCCGGGAATGTCGTTGCGGCCTTTCAGATATTCGGTCGAGGTGAGGCCGGGGGCGATGGCGTTGACGCGGATGCCGTCGCTGCCGAGCTCGCTTGCCATCGAGCGCGTCATGGCGATGATCGCGCCTTTGGTCGTGACGTAATGCAGCATCATCGGCACGCCTTTGAAGACGGTACCCGACGCGATGTTGATGATTTTGCCATAGCCTTGCCGGCGCATGATCGGCAGCGCGGCTTTGACGCAGAGATAGGAGCCGCGAACGTTGACCGCGAAAGCGCGCTCCCAATCGGCCGCGCTGATCTGATCGAGCGGGATCGAGACGAAACGCGCGAAGACGGCCGCGTTGTTGACGAGGATATGCACGCCGCCGAAGGCTTTCTCGGTGTCGCGGATCAGCGCTTCGACCTGCGTCTCGTCGCTGACATCGCAGAGGCGGCTTTGTGCGTCGCCACCGGCGTGTTTGATGGCGCGCACGGTGGCGTCGCCCGGCTCGACATCGGCGACCATGACTTTCGCGCCTTCGGCCGCGAGGCCTTGCGCGTAGGACGGGCCGATGCCGGACGCGGCGCCAGTGACGATCGCGATCTTGCCATCCAACTTTCCCATAAAGAGCTCCCGTGTGTTTCCCCCTCACCCTCCCGCTTCGCGGGTCCCTCCCTCTCCCCGCTGGGGAGAGGGGCTCGACTATCGTCTCGGCGAAATTCCCCTCGCCCTAGCGGGGAGAGGGAGGGGCCCGACGCGAAGCGGCGGGAGGGTGAGGGGGCCTTACCGCATCAGTGTTTCAGCGCGCCGCCATCGACGACGAGACATTGGCCGGTGACGAAATCGCTGTCGGGCGAGGCGAAGAAGAGGCAAGTGCCGACGAGATCTTCCGGCATCTCCTCGCGTTTGATGGCGCGGGTATTCGCCATCGCCTGGCGGTAATCGACGTAGTCGTTGCGACCGCCGATATATTCGGTCGAGGTGAGGCCGGGCGCGATGGCGTTGACGCGGATGCCGTCCTTGCCGAGCTCGGTCGCCAGCGCCCGCGTCATGCCGAGGATCGCGCCCTTGGTCGAGACGTAATGCAGCATCATCGGCGGGCCGCTCCACACCGTGCCCGACGTGATGTTGACGATTTTGCCGTAATTCTGGCGCTTCATGATCGGCACCACGGCCTGAACGCAGAGGAACATGCCGCGGACATTGACCGCGAAATAGCGATCCCATTCCTCGACGCCGAGCTCTGTCACCGTTTGCCGGCCCATCCGCGCGAGGCTCGCATTGTTGATGAGGATATGGATGCCACCATAGGCGTTCTCGACCGCGGCGGTGAATTTCTTCACGGCCGCGCTGTCGGAAACATCGCCGACCATGCTCATCGCCGTGCCGCCGGCCTGCTTGATCTCGGCGACGATCTTGTCGGCGGGCTCGACGTCGATGATCGCGACTTTCGCGCCCTCGGCGGCGAGGCCACGCGCGTAATAAGGACCGATGCCGAGCGCCGCGCCGGTGACGATCGCGACCTTGCCGTCGAGTCTGCCCATAGAACCCTCCCGCCAGCTTCTTTGTTGAAACACCCCCACCTCACCCTCCCGCTTCGCGGGTCCCTCCCTCTCCGCCCCGGGGGGCGGAGAGGGTAGGGTGAGGTGGGGCGAATGATTACGCCACGATCTTATCCCGGATCAGCGCGTCGATCTCGCTGTCGCTCAGACCGGTCTCCGCAAGCACGGCGCGCGAATGGGCGCCGAGTTGCGGCGGGTCCATACGCTTGCCGGGCCGCTCGCCGGCCATCTCGATCGGCAGCTTCGGCAGTTGTGTGACGACGCCGTTCGACAGCGTCGTCTCGGCCATGCCATGGGCGGCGAGATGCGGGTCGCGCCACAGATCCTCGACCGTCGCGACCGGCGCGAAAGCGATGCCGACGCTCTCGCAGCGCGTCTCGATCTCGGCGCGGGTGAATTTGCCGAGCGTCTCGCTGACAGCGGGCACGAGCCAGTCGCGCGCCTTGACGCGATCGGCATTGCGCTTGAGACGATCATCGGCGCCGAGATCGGGCCGCTCGAAGACCTGGCAGAAGCGCTGCCACAGCGCGTCGCTGGTCGCGGCGACGAAAATGTCCTCGCCATCGGCGGTCTTGAATATCTGATAGACGCCCCAGGCCGGACCGCGCTCCGGCATCGGCAGCACGTGGTCGATGCGGTTGTAAGCGCCGCCCGCGATATGCGTGCTCATGAGATAGACCGCGCTCTCATAGAGCGCGCTTTTGACGAGCTGGCCCTTGCCGGTCTGGTCGCGCTCGCGCAGCGCGGCGAGGATCGCGACCGCGGCGAAAGTGCCGCCCATGATGTCGACGACCGAAGCGCCGGCACGCAGCGGCTTGCCGCGCGGCCCGGTCATATAGGCGAGGCCGGATTGGAACTGCGCCACCTCGTCGAGCGCGGTGCGCTTCTCATAAGGACCGGAGAGATAGCCTTTGAGCGCGCAATAAATAAGCCGCGGATTGAGCGCGCCGAGCGTCTCGTAGCCGCAGCCCAGCCGCTCCATCGTGCCGGGCGCGTAATTCTCGAGGACGATATCGGCCTTGGCCGCGAGGCGATGGACGAGGGCGCGGCCGCGCTCGCTTTTGAGATCAACCGCGAGGCTGCGCTTGTTGCGGTTGAAATAATTGAAGAAGCCCGAGGCGAAGCCGCCGAGATAGCGCGTCGCCTCGCCTTCGACCGGCTCGATCTTCACGACATCGGCGCCAAGATCGGCCAGCACCAGCCCGCCGCTCGGCCCCATCACATTCTGCGTGAATTCAAGGACGCGCAGATCGCGAAGCGGTGTGGTGGGCGAGTGGGAAGCAGGCATGCGACGATGGGTCAGGTTCTTGGCCGGTTGCGACGAATTTCGCGCAGCTTACAATGCGCGCAAGCGAAGAAACACCGGAAGGATTTGCGCGCATGGCCAAGCTGGCCGCCGCTTTTGCGACCTCGCACAGCGTCATGCTGACCTGCGAGCTCGACGATTGGCTGACGAAATTCCGCGACCGCGACGACCGGTTGCCCTTCTACGACAAGCTCGGCAACCGCATCCCGTGGGAGCAGGTGCTGGCCGAGGCGCCGGCCAACGCCGCCGATCTCATCACGCCCGAGGCGATCACGGCGCGCTATCACGACACGCAGCGCGCGATGGATCGCATGGGCGAGGAGCTGCGCGGCGCCAAGCTCGATGCGCTGATCATCTGCGGCGACGATCAGTACGAGCTGTTCTTCGACACCAACATGCCGTCGATCGCGATTTATTACGGCGGCGACATCGTCAACGCAGCGCGGCCACCGCAGTCGGATCCCGATTGGTACAAGAATGCGCAGTTGAAGCGCGCGGAGCCGGGCGCGCCCGTGGTCTATCCCTGCGACGGCAAGCTCGCGCTGAATTTGATCGAGCAGCTCGTCGCCAAGGGCTTCGACATCTCGGCGGTGAAGGAAATCCCGGCGAGCGAGGCCGAAGGCCACGCCTATTCCTTCGTGCATCACCGCTACTATCACGGCGCGGCGGTGCCGATCATTCCGGTGTTCCTCAACACCTACAACCCGCCGAACCAGCCGACGCCCAAGCGCTGCGTCGAATTCGGCCGCGCCATCGCCGAGATCGTGAAGGCTTATCCGGGCGATCAGCGCATCGGCATCATGGCCTCGGGCGGGATGAGCCATTTCCGCGTCGAGGAAGAGCTCGACCGCTCGATCTTCGATGCGATCAAGCGCAAGGATATCGATTTCCTCGGCGCGCTGAAGCCTTATCGCCTGCTCGCGGGCAGCTCCGAGATCCGCAACTGGATCGTCGCCGCCGCGGCCGCGCAGGTCGTCGGACTGGAGATGAGCTGGGACGCGTACATCCCGGGCTATCGCACGATGGGCCTCAGCGGCACGGGGCTCGGCTTCGCGCGGTGGTCTTAGCTCTTTAACTCGTCATTGCGAGGAGGCCATCGGCCGACGAAGCAATCCAGAGGCCTCATATGAAGTCCTGGATTGCTTCGCGCTTCGCGCTCGCAATGATGAGGTGGATGGCCCCCTGGCGGCATCGATGTGCCAAAGTTGAGTTGCAAGCAACTAACGGGAGCCATCCATGGAGAAGGTTAGCACAATCGGTCTCGATGTGGCGAAGTCGGTGTTTCAGGTGCACGG
>DATMZZ010000293.1:0-13594 GCA_035573175.1 Allostellaceae bacterium | reverse complement strand
CGCTTCGAGGCCGATGAAGCTGGCGCCGATCACGACTGCGCGCTTAGCATTCGCGGCGCGCGCGATGATGGCGCGGGAGTCCGCGAGCGAGCGCAGCGTGAACACATGCGGTAAATCCGCGCCGGGCAGGGGAAGCCGGATCGGCGCGGCACCGGTCGCGATCAGCAACTTGTCATAGGCGAGCTTGTCGCCACTGGCGAGGGTGACTTCGCGGGCGCGCGGATCGATCGCGGCGACGGATGTTTTGAGGCGCAGATCGATATTGTTGCCGGAATAGAAATCGTCGGGGCGCAGCGGAATCCATTCCTCGGGTGCGCTGCCGGCAAGATAGTCCTTCGAGAGATTCGGCCGGTCGACCGGCGGCGCGGCATCGTCGCTGACCATGACGATGCTGTTGGCATAGCCTTCGCGGCGCAGGCGTTCCGCGGCGCCAAAGCCGGCCGCGCCGCCGCCGATGATGACGATCTTTCCGGGTGCGGCGGACGCAGCCGCGCCGAGGGATTTTTTCGGCTCGGCTTTCTTGTCGCGCACGAAGATCTTGCCGTCGCGTTGCTCGACCGACCAGCAGGCGACCGGGCTTAGTGCGGGCGCGTGTAGCGCCTCGCCGGTGCGGATACTGAAGCAGGCGTGATGCCAGGGGCAGCGCACCGTATCGTCGGCCAGAAGGCCGTCGCCGAGCGGTCCGCCGTAGTGGGAGCAAGTCGCGCCGATCGCGAAGACCTCGCTGCCGCGGCGCGCGAGCATCACGTTTTCCTCGCCCACATGTCCTGTGAGCATTTGGCCATCGGCAAGGTCGCTGGTCGCAATACCTGCCGCCAGATCGGGTCCGGTCGTTGAGGGTGCGTCGCTCATCGAATCCTCCTTTGACACGAGTTGGATGCCCGACCGCGCAAAAAGGTTCCCCCGGCGTTCCCTTTCGCCGGATAATCGGCTCAACGCATGGTCGGCATGGTGAATTCGGCACCGGCACGGATGCCGGTCGGCCAGCGCGATATGACAGTCTTGAGCTTCGTGTAAAAGCGCACGCCTTCGGGACCGTGGATATGGTGATCGCCGAAGAGCGAGCGCTTCCAGCCGCCGAAAGAATGAAATGCCATCGGGACGGGAATCGGCACGTTGACGCCGATCATGCCGATCTTGGCGCGCGTCGCGAAATCCCGCGCTGCGTCGCCGTCGCGGGTGAAGATCGCGGTACCGTTGCCGAATTCATGCGCGTTGACGAGGCCGAGCGCCTCTTCGTAATTCGCGGCACGCACCACGGTGAGAACGGGGCCGAAAATCTCCTCTTTATAGATGCGCATTTGCGGCGTGACATTGTCGAAGAGACAGCCGCCGAGGAAATAGCCTTTCTCATAGCCTTGCAGCTTGAAGCCGCGGCCATCGACAACGAGCTTGGCGCCTTCCTCGATACCGATATCGACATAGTGCTTCACGCGCTCATAGGCTTCGCGCGTCACCAGCGGCCCCATCTCCGCATCGGGGTCGGTATAGGGGCCGAGCTTCAGGCTGCGTACGCGCGGGGTGAGTTTCTCGATCAGCGCGTCGCCGGCTTTGCCGACCGTGACCGCAACCGACACCGCCATGCAGCGCTCGCCCGCGGAGCCGTAAGCTGCACCCATCAGCGCATCGACCGCCTGGCCCATATCGGCATCGGGCATCACCACCATGTGATTCTTGGCGCCGCCCAGGGCCTGCACGCGCTTGTTGTTGCCGCTGGCGCGGTGGAAGACATGCTCCGCGATCGGCGTCGAGCCGACGAAGCTCACGGCGTCGATGCCGGGATGATCGAGGATCGCATCGACGGCATTCTTGTCGCCGTTCAGGACGTTGAACACGCCGGGCGGCAGGCCGGCTTGCGTCAGCAGCTCGGCGAGGAAGAGCGGCGGCGAGGGATCGCGCTCCGACGGCTTCAAGACGAAGCTGTTGCCGCAGGCGATCGCGACCGGGAACATCCACATCGGCACCATCGCCGGGAAATTGAACGGCGTGATGCCGGCGCACACACCCAAAGGCTGGCGCACGCCGTAAGAGTCGATATTGGCGCCGATATTCTCGGTGAACTCGCCCTTCAAGAGCTGCGGGATGCCGCAAACGAATTCGACCACTTCGATGCCGCGCGTGACTTCGCCGGTCGCATCGGCGAGCACCTTGCCGTGCTCGCTGCCGATCATGCGCGCGAGCTTGTCGCGGTTCTGCTCGAGCAGTTCCTTGTACTTGAACATCACGCGGGCGCGGGTGAGGGGCGGTGTCGCCGCCCAGGCGGGGAAAGCGTCGCGCGCGGCCTTGACCGCGGCATCGATCTCGCTGCCATCCGCGAAAGCGACGCGCGCGGTGACCTCGCCGGCGGCGGGATTGAAGACGTCGCCGAAACGGCCGCTCTTGCCCGCAACTCGCTTGCCGGCGATGAAATGCCCGAGTTCTTCAGCCATTGGCGACCTCACTTCGTCTCACGGATAGAGCAGCTTTTTCACATCCATATCGCGCGTCAGCATGCCCTGCTTCTTCATAACACCGAACCACCAATCGAGATCGGCGATATTGATATGGGGTGCCTGGTCGCTGATCTGCGCGACTTTCAGCACCTGCGGCGGCAGCTTCGCATAGCGGTTGATGTCTTCCTTGGTGCGATCGGGCTGGGCCGCGACGAAATCCGCGCCTTCGATGATGCCCGCGCGAAACGCGGCGACCTCGTTCTTATGCTGATCGGCCCATTCGCGCGTCGTCACATACATGATGACCGGCTTGCCCGACGGGATCTGGCCGGCCAGCGGCACGGCGATATAGCCGACACCGGCATCGGTGATCTGGCCGATGAAGGGATTGACGGCGACCACCGCATCGACGGTCTTGGCCGCGAGCAGATCGCGCATGCGCGGCAATTGCGTCTCGGCGAATTGCACCTGATGAAAATCGACGCCGTGCTCGGTCAGCCAATAGCGGTAGAGAACATGCAGCGCCGCGCCGATGCCGGGCACGCCGACCTTGCGGCCGATGAAATCCTTCGGCTCGTGGATGTTGCTGTCCTTGGCGGCGAGCACGGCTTCGTCGGTCGGGCGTTTCGAAGTCGCGGTGCCGCCGAGAATGACGACGAGATCGAGCCCGCCATCGACCGCCTGGAAATAGGTGGTTGCGCTGGTCGCGGCGATGTCGAGCGAATGCGAGAGCAGTGCCGAGGGCATGTTGGAATCGAGCCCGCCCATGAGGATCGATACGTCGAGCCCGCGCTTGCCGAAATAGCCTTCCTCCTTGGCGGCATAGAGCGCCGCGGTCGCGGTGCCGCCGCCGGCGGTGCCGATCGTCACCTTGGTTTGATTGGCCGCGGAGGTCTCGGCCGCCGCCGGCAGCGCGTAAAGCGCGGCGGCCAGCACCAGCCCGGCGTAGCGAAAATTCTTGAACACGATGCGCAGCTCCTTCCGTCCCTATGGCTCGGGCTTCTTCCGGCCCTACGCCCCTGATCCTTCATCATGGGGACGGGAAAGGAAACCACTTTTGCGCTATCCTCGGCACAACAACTATCCAGCGATGCGAGGGCGGCGATGCGAGGCGTGGGCGTTTTGGCTTTTGGCGGGCCCGAGGTGCTACAAGTCATCGATCTGCCGGAGGGTCATGCCGGCGCTGGGCAAGTACGCATCCGCAATCACGCGGCGACGGTCAATCCGACCGACACTTTCCTGCGCAACGGGTCGCGTGCCGAACAGCTGAAAGACGTGCCGTCGCCTTATATCCCGGGCATGGAGGCGGCGGGCGTGATCGATGAGGTCGGTTCCGGCGTCAGCGGGCTGAAGGTCGGCGACGCGGTGCTCGCGATCGTTGTGCCGAAGGGGAGCCACGGTGCCTATCGCGAGCAGATCGTGCTCGATGCGCGCTCGGTCGTGCTCGCGCCCAAGGGCAAGTCGCATGCCGAAGCCGCCAGCCTGCCGATGAACGGGCTTACCGCGCGCCAGACGCTCGATAAGTTGGGCCTCAAGCCCGGCCAGGTCATCGCCGTCACCGGCGCTGCCGGCGCTTATGGCGGCTATGTCGTGCAACTCGCCAAGACCGAAGGACTGACGGTGATAGCGGACGCATCCGAAAAGGACGAGGCGCTCGTCAAATCGCTGGGCGCCGATATCGTCGTGCGCCGCGGCGACGATGTTGCCTCGCGTATCCGCCAGCATTTTCCCAACGGCGTCGACGGTCTCGCCGATGGCGCGGTGCTGAAGGAAAAGGTCATCCCCGCGGTAAAGGACGGCGGCGCTTTCGCCTCGGTGCGCGGCTTCCAGGGCGTGCCGACGCGTGACATCCGCTTCAGCACGATCTCCGTCGGCAACTACGTGTTCGAGCACGACAAGCTCGACCGGCTGCGCCAGCTCGTCGACGAGGGCAAGCTCACCCTGCGCGTCGCCGCGACCTACAAGCCCGAACAGGCCGCCGAGGCGCATCGCCGGCTCGAGGCTGGTGGGACGCGCGGGCGCATCATCATTGGGCTTTGAAAGGCCTGGCGCCTGAGAGTTTCGTCGTTCTCAGCATCGTGCCGTCGAAAAAAAGGATTCCGGCTTTCGTCGGGGGCGCTGAAAAAGGGGAGCGCGAACAGGTTCTTCCATACCTTGCCTTAGCCCTGGCCCCCTGCAACAATCTGGCTAGAGCTGCGCGAGCGGCCTTCTTCATGGGCCCGCGAACAGGGAGGACATCATGGCTTTCGGCATCGGACAACCCGTCACCCGCAAGGAAGATCCGCGCCTACTGACCGGGCGCGGCAAATACGTCGCCGATATCGATCTGCCGCGGCAGACGCATGGCGTCTTCATCTTCTCGCCGCATGCGCATGCGACGATCAAATCGATCGACAGCGCCGAGGCGATGAAGATGCCGGGCATGCTCGCCGTGCTGACCGGCAAGGATTACGTTGCCGACAAGCTCGGCCCGATCATGGCGGAAGCCATGCCCGAGGATTTCGGCGGCCCGAAGGGCTATCGCAGCCAGCATTTCCCGCTCGCGGTCGATCGCGTGCGCTATGTCGGCGAGCGCGTTGCCATCGTCATTGCCGAGACCGAGGCGCAGGCGCGTGACGCGGCCGATCTGGTCAATATCGAATATGAAGAACTGCCGGTCGTGGTACGTGCCATCGACGCGGTCAAGGACGGCGCGGCGCAAGTCTATGCCGAGAGCCCGAAGAACATCTGCTTTACCTTGCGGATGGGCAATGTCGACGCGGTCGACCCCGCCTTCGCCAAGGCGGCGCATGTCACGAAGCTCGACCTCTATAACAACCGTCTCAACGCCTTCACCATGGAGCCGCGCGGTTGCCTCGCCGAATACGATATCGGCAGCGAGCGTTTCACGGTCTATTCCTCGACCCAGAATCCGCACGGGCTGCGCCACGGCCTGTCGCATCTGATGCATCTGCCGGAAGGCTCGTTCCGCGTCATCGCCAAGGATGTCGGTGGCGGCTTCGGCATGAAGGGCAATCTGTATCCGGAAGAGGCCGTTGTCCCTTGGGCAGCAAAGAGGGTCGGCCGGCCGGTCAAATGGATCCCGACCCGCAGCGAGGCTTTGCTCGGCGACGATCAGGGCCGCGACATTCATGTCTCGGCCGAGCTCGCCCTCGATGCCGATGGCAAGTTCCTCGCGCTGCGCTGGAAGGGCTTGCACAATGTCGGCGCCTATATCGAAGGCTCGGGCATCGTGCCGGTGATGTTCGTGATGAAGCTGGCGCCGTCGGTCTATGACATTCCGGCGGTCGCGGTGTTCAACAGCGCCGTCTTCACCAACACGCCGCCGACCATTCCCTATCGCGGCGCCGGCCGTCCCGAAGCGGTCTACATCATGGAGCGCCTCATCGATAAGGCGGCGCATGAGATGAAGATCGACCGCGCCGAGATCCGCAAGAAGAACTTCATCCAGCCGGCGGCGATGCCGTTCGCGACCAAAACCGGCTGGACCTATGACAGCGGCGATTTCGCCGCCGCGATGAACAAGTGCCAGGACCTCGCCGATTGGAAGGGCTACGAGGGCCGCAAGGCGGCGAGCGCGAAGAATGGCAGGACGCGCGGCCGCGGCATCGTCGCCTATGTCGATAACACCGGCATCTTCAACGACCGGATGGAGATCCGCTTTGATCCTTCTGGCAATTGCGTCGTGCATGCCGGCACGTTCAGCCACGGCCAGGGTCATGAGACGGTCTACCCGCAGATGGTGGCCGGCTGGCTTGGCATGCCGATCGACAAGGTGAAGCTGGTCCAGGGCGATACCGACCAGGTCGCGATCGGCCGCGGCACCTATGCCTCGCGCTCGATGATGGTCGGCGGCTCGGCGCTGCGCGCGGCGGCGGACGAGGTGATCGAGAAGGGCAAGAAATGGGCGGCGCATTTCATGGAGGCGAGCCCCAACGACATCACCTTCGCCGACGGCAAATTCACCATCGCCGGCACCGATAAGGAGATGCCGCTGATGAAGGTCGCAGCGATGTCCTTCATTCCGGTCGGCATTCCAGCCGAGCTCGGCGTTGGCCTTACCGGCGCGGGCGCGTTCTCGGCGAATGTGCCGAGCTTCCCCAATGGCTGCCATATCTGCGAGGTCGAGCTCGATCCCGATACCGGTACGGTGGATATCGACCGCTACTGCGTCGTCGACGATATCGGCACCGTCATCAATCCGCTGCTCGCTCAAGGCCAGATCCATGGCGGCGTGGTGCAGGGCGTCGGCCAGGCGATCCTCGAGGACATCATCCACGACGAGAATGGCTCGTTCTTGACCGGCTCGCTGATGGATTACGGCGTGCCGCGCGCCGACAATCTGCCGAGCATCAATGTCGATTTCAGCCCGGTGGCGTCGAAATCGAACCCGCTCGGCGTGAAGGGCGTGGGCGAGGGCGGCACCGTCGCCTCGACGCCGACGGTGATGAACGCGATCCTCGACGCGCTGCAGAGCTTCGGCGTCGCCGACCTGCCGATGCCGGCGACGCCGCAGCGCGTCTGGGCCGCGATCAACGACAGCCAGCGCAAAGCGGCGGAATAGCCGCGGTCGCTGCACCGCCTTCGTCATTGCGGACGACCGGGCCAATCGCTCTTTGCGATTGGCCCCTCGAAGCAATCCAGATCCGTGTGAGATTCATGGATTGCTTCGGCGCGCTTCTGCGCGCCTACGGTGGATGTTTAGAGCACAGCGGCGGAACCTCGCAGAAAGCCGCGCTGTTGATTAGACTGAGAGCACCAAAAAGGGGTTTTGGAGGAGATTGTACATGGATGCGGACTACGGTTCGTTTGCTCCGTCGCTGCCCGTCATTATCGTCGCGGTGGCGTTGTGGATCGCGCTCGCGGTTGGTAACGGCTTCGTCGCCCGCGCGCTCAACAAGCATGTTGCGCTGTGGGTGATCCTGTCGCTGATCCCGATCGTCAATTATTTCTTCTACATCTATATTGTTTACGCCGTGGTCCTCGGCATTCTCCACCGCCTCAACGCGATCACCGCACGCAGCGGTGTGGTTGTGGATACGTGAACGCTTAGAATTCGTCATTGCGAGCGAAGCGAAGCAATCCAGGACACCAAACAAAAGTGCTGGATTGCTTCGTCGCTTCGCTCCTCGCAATGACGTCGACCTGCTAGGGAGGAACCGCGATGCAGCTCAAAGATCCAAAACTCTTCCGCCAGCAAGCCTATATCGACGGGCAATGGGTCGAGGCCGATAACCGCAAGAGCTTCACGGTCAACAATCCGGTGGATGACAGCACGCTCGGCAGCGTGCCCGATTGTAGCGCGGCCGAGACGCGGCGTGCGATCGCCGCAGCGGAGCGCGCGATGATCGATTGGCGGGCCCGTACGGGCAAGGAGCGTGGGGCAATTCTCCGGAAATGGGCCGATCTGATGATGGCCAATCAGGAGGATCTGGCGCAGCTCATGACGGCGGAGCAGGGCAAGCCGCTGAGCGAAGCGCGCGGCGAGATTGCCTATGCCGCTTCATTCATCGAATGGTTCGGCGAGGAGGCCAAGCGCGTCTATGGCGATGTGATCCCGGGCTTCACCCGCGATCGCCGCATTGTCGTGCTGAAACAGCCGATCGGCGTTTGCGCGGCGATCACGCCGTGGAATTTCCCGGCGGCGATGATCACGCGCAAAGCAGGACCGGCGCTCGCCGCGGGCTGCACCATGGTGGTGAAGCCGGCCGAGCAGACGCCGTTCTCGGCGCTGGCGCTGTGCGAGCTGGCGGAGCGCGCTGGCGTGCCGAAGGGCGTCTATTCCTGTGTCACCGGCGATCCCAAAGCCGTCGGCGGCGAGCTCACCAGCAATCCCACCGTGCGCAAGCTCAGCTTCACCGGCTCGACCGAGATCGGCAAGTTGCTGATGGCGCAATGCGCGGGCACGGTGAAGAAGATATCGCTCGAATTGGGCGGCAACGCGCCGTTCATCGTCTTCGACGATGCCGATCTCGACGCCGCGGTCAAAGGCGCGATCGCGAGCAAATATCGCAATGCCGGCCAGACCTGCGTCTGCGCCAACCGTATTCTGGTGCAGGATGCCGTTCATGACGATTTCGCGGCGCGCCTCGCCAATGCGGTCAAAGGGCTGAAGGTCGGCGACGGCGCGGAAGAGGGGACGGTGATCGGACCGCTGATCGACCCGGCCGGCCTCGCCAAGGTCGAAGATCATGTCGCCGATGCTCTCGCCAAAGGCGCGCGGGTCGTACTCGGGGGCAAGCGCCATCAACGCGGTGGCACGTTCTTCGAGCCGACGGTGCTCGCCAATGTCACGACGCAGATGAAGATCGCGCGCGAGGAGACATTCGGGCCGGTCGCACCGCTCTTCCGCTTCAGCCGCGAGGATGAAGCCGTCGCGATGGCCAACGACACCGAATACGGGCTGGCTGCCTATTTCTACGGCGAGGATGTGAAGCGCATCTGGCGCGTCGCCGAGGCGCTGGAATTCGGCATCGTCGGCATCAACGAAGGCATCATCTCGACCGAGGTCGCGCCCTTCGGCGGCGTCAAGGAATCGGGCTTCGGCCGCGAAGGCTCGAAATACGGCATGGACGAATACCTCTCGGTCAAATATCTCTGCCTCGGCGGGATGTAAAACCGGCGCGTCTACGGCGATTTTTCATCGCCGCTACTCCGGTTTATCCGGTATGTTCTTCTTGCAGCAATCTGCGGGATGGGGGAAAACATGCCGGATTTGCGCACACCAGGACTCGACGTCTCGAAATTTCAACCGACTGTCGATTGGGCGAAGGTCGCCGCCGCGGGGATGAAATTCGTCTTCGCGCGCGCCAGCTACGGCACCGGCGCGGCGACCGAGCCGTTGTTCAAATCGCATTGGCAAGGCGCCAAGGCCGCGGGCCTGATCCGCGGCGCCTATCATTTCTTCGTGCCGACGAGTGATGCCCGCGCGCAGGCGCAGCTCTTCCTCAGCCAGGTACGAAGCGCGATCGCGCCGGGTGAGACGGACTATCTGCCGGCCGTGATCGATGTCGAGATGCAGCCGGGCAATGTCCCTGCCGCGGATTACGTCGGCGGGATCGAGGCATGGATCGCGGCGGTCGAAGCCGATCCGCTGTTCGTCGGGCGCAAGACGATCATCTATACGACGGCGAGCTTCTGGGCGACGCTTGGCAATCCGGCGGGCTTCGGTGATCACCCACTCTGGGTCGCCGACTACAGCAAGGATCCGCCACGCATGCCGAAAGGCTGGGCGTCCTATGCCTTCTTCCAGAAATCGCAGGAGGGCACGGTCAACGGCATCGCCGGCAAGATCGATATCGATTTCTTCAACGGCGATATCGACGTGCTCATCGCGATGACGGCGCCGCTGACCGTGTGAACAGCATCGACTGCTGTTTCGAAGACAAAATTTACGCTCTGACAATCATGGTTAATGAAGTGCAAATCACTGCGTAAACGAAGCGTGAAATTTGTCTTCAATTGAATCTGTAATCTGCGTCGTACCGCAGTTTGGGCCAGTTGTTGCCGCAATTGGACGGTACTCATCTCAGCATCGATCGGGCGCGCTCTTGCACAGGTTTGTGGGGGATCGTTCCGTAGAGGGGTCAAACGTTTTCACTTATTTTCAAGAAAGGTAAACCCATGCTGAAGATGATGGTGAGGCCGCGCCAGGCACCGTGTCTGCTTCTTGGCATCGGCACCTATTACGTCAGCGCCGCGCATAACACGCCGGTCGGTGCGCATCGCTGGCAGATGCTGGAGCTCAAGAATCCGCTGATCGTCGATGGCCAGCACGCGCGTGCCTTGTTCCGCAAGCATCGCACGGACGCATCCAATCACAAGACGGCTTCGGCTGGCGCCTGGGCGCTGCGCGACGAGGCTATCGCGAACGGCCATGACGCGATCGTCGCGGTCGAGGGGATCGGCAATGAGCGCCATCTGACGATCGCGCATTTCGATACGGCTTCGGCCATGCGCAGCTCGGGCGCGGTGATCACTTTCCCGGCGCGTGGCCGTGGCCAGGCAAAGACGGGCGCTGCCGCCGAAGCGGCTTTGGCGGAAGCAAGCTGATCGAGATTGGTGGCTGCCAAGGACGGGGCGCGGCTAGTGTGGCGGCTGCGCCCCGTTTGCTTTTTGCATCCTTTAAGGCGCCCCTTTTTTTTAAACTGGGCGTCTCAGCTCGCGTCGGAGAGCCGGAATTCGTAACCCGGCGGGTTCTTGAGATCGAGCTGGCGCCAATCGGTGTCGCGCGGGAAACGGATGGCGAGTGCCCGGATCGCGCGATAATCGAGTGCCTGGTCGAGGCCGAAGGGCAGCTTGCCGCCGGCGGCATGCTCATCGAGCGCTTTGAAGAACAGCCGCCGCGCGCGCACGATCACTGCATCGCTCGAGCCGAGGAATTCGCGGCTGCGATCGGCGATCGGGCCCATCGATTCCTCGATGATGAAATCCTCATAGACGAAATTCTTGAGCATGCCGCTGAAATGGCCGCCCGCCATGGCGCAGCGGTCCTGATTCCAGTTATTTGTGATGTCGCCGCGATCGGCGGCGAAATCGTCGTGATCCGGTCCGCTGCGATCGAGCGCCTGTTGGCGATACCAATCTGGCACCGGGCCGAACGGATGCATGTAGTAGTACCAATGCGCGCTCCATTCATCGTCGATCGGCACGACAGCGACGACGAAACGCGGCTCGCCGTGCAGGCCGGGGATGAAGGAGAAGTAAGGCAGCACGACCTCGCGGATGCGCGCATAGATCGAGCCGTCCGGCATGTTGCGCAGCGCCGCCTCGCGGAAGCCGTAAGGCTTGTCGATGAATTCGAAGCGCGGCGCGGTATCGGAAGCGACCATTCTGCCGGTGCTGTTGGCGTTGGAGCGGCCCGGCACCGAGGAACTGTGGAGGAAGTTTAGATGCGCTGAATCGAGCTGGCCTTCGAAGCCCTGCAGCCAATTGCCATGCACGATCGCGCAGCGCAGCAGCGCATCCGCCGGCGGATGGTGGAATTCGAAATCGTAGAAATCGGGCGGCGTGGCGCGCCGGCCCATATAGATCCAGACCATGCCGCCGGCTTCGCGCGTCGGATAATGTGTCACCGGCACGGTGGCGGCGAAAGCTTCGCGGCGGTCGGCCGGCTCCGTCGGCGCGTCGACACATTTGCCCGACACGTCGAATTTCCAGCCATGGAAGATGCAGCGCAGCCCGTTCTCCTCATTGCGGGCGAGGGTGAGGGAGGAGCAGCGATGCGGGCATTGGCGGGCGAGCACGCCGACGCGGCCGTCGGTGGCACGGAACGCGACGAGGTCCTCGCCGAGCAGGCGGAACTGCTTCGGTGCGCCGTCGGCGACGAGCGAGGCCGAGCGCAAGGCCGGGGTCCAGCATTCGCGCAGCATCTCACCCATCGGCGTGCCCGGACCGACGCGCGTGATCCGCTCGTTTTCTTCTTTCGACAGCATGCGAGACCCTCCCTAAACCGCCGCGATTTTATCCGCTGACCAAGGCTATGTGGAAGATGCCAGAAAAAATGGTCCTCGGCCTGGCCGACCCGGCCAACTGCTTTTCGCAGTTGGCCCCTGCGGGTTCACGCGAAGAGCGCGTGAACGGAGTCGGCAGTCGAAGGCCGCGCGATCGTTTTGCAACGTTGCAAGGGCAACTTGCGCCCTTCGACAAGCTCAGGGTGAGGAAAATCGAGTAGGGCATCTACCATTCCAAAAAAAATTACTGCCACTCGCTCTGGGCAGCGAAGCGGGTTAGAAATAAGCCATGTCCAAAGCCGATATTCTGATCCGCGGCGGCGAGATCATCGATGGCAGCGGCGCGCCGGCGGTGGCGGCCGATATCGCCATTACGGATGGCCGTATTGCGGCGGTCGCGCCCAAGATCGAGGGCGAGGCGGGGCGGGTGATCGACGCGCGGGGCCTGGTCGTCGCGCCTGGATTCATCGACATCAAGACGCATTCCGATTGGACCTTGCCGATCAATCCGAAGGCGGAGAGCAAGATCCGGCAGGGCGTCACCACCGAGGTGATTGGCCATTGCGGCTATTCCTGTGCACCGGTGCTGCCGGGCAAGGCTGGCGTGCTGCGCGATTATCTCTCGCCGAGCGCGCCCTGGATCAAATTCATCGATCAGAGCTATGCCGATTACCTCAACACCTTTCCCGCGACGTCGACCAATCTCGTGCCGCTGGTTGGGCATAACACGCTGCGGCTGATGGTGATGGGCCTCGCCAATCGCCAAGCCTCGAGCGAAGAGCTCGAAGCGATGGCGAGTTTGCTGACGCAATCGCTCGATGCCGGCGCTTACGGTCTCTCGACCGGGCTCTTCACGCAACCGGGCGCTTTCGCGGCGACCGACGAGGTGATCGCGCTGGCGAAGATCGTGCAGGCGAAAGGCGGGCGCTATTTCACGCATCTGCGCGATGAGGCGAATGCCGTGTTCGAGGCGCTCGATGAGGCGATCGCTGTCGGGCGCGAGGCGCATGTCCATGTGCAAGTCGTGCATATGAAACTGTCCGGCCTCGACAATTGGGGCCGCGCCGACGAGATGCTCGGCCGCATCGAAGCCGCGCGCGGCGCGGGCGTCGCCATTGATTGCGATCAATATCCCTACACGGCGGCGAGTAATCCGCTCAAAAACCTGCTGCCGCGCTGGGTGCAAAGCGACGATCTCAGCGAGATGATGGCGCGGCTCGCCGATCCCGCCAATCGCGCGCGCATCCGGCAAGAGATCGCGATCAGCGGTCTCAACAATTTCGGCCGCATCAAGAATTGGGAGGCGATCCGCATCTCGGTCAGCCCGAATACGCCGCAATTCGCCGGCAAATTCATGAGCGCGCTGGCGGAAGAGCGGGGCGCCGATCCCGTCGATCGCGCCTGCGATTACCTGATTGAGGATAAATGCGCGACGCGCGTGCTTGTCGATTCGATCTCGGAAGACGATATCCAGGCGATGATCCGCTCACCGCATGTCTCGGTCGGCTCGGACGGCAATTGCGTCGCGCCTTACGGCACGACGGGGCAGGGGCGGCCGCATCCGCGCTTCTACGGCACCTTCCCGCGCATCCTCGGCCATTATTGTCGTGACCTGAACCTCGTCGATCTGCCGCGCGCGATCTGGAAGATGACCGGCCTCTCGGCGCGTTCGCTCGGCTTCACCGATCGCGGGCTCTTGAAGCCTGGCTA
>DATMZZ010000292.1:0-19861 GCA_035573175.1 Allostellaceae bacterium | reverse complement strand
AGCCGGTCGAGCGCTGCCTGATAGATCTGGCGCTCGCTGTAAGACTGCTCGGGCTGGCTGGCATTGCGATAGAGATCGCGCACCACCTCGGCGATCGAGCCCGGATCGCCCGAATTGATCTTGGCCTCGTATTCCTGGGCGCGGCGGCTCCACATCGTTCGCTTGGCGCGCGAGCGGCCTTTGAGCTTGGTCAGCGCCGTTTCCATCTCCTTCCGGGTGGACAGGCGGCGGAGGCCGGAATTCTTCGCTTTGGCGACCGGGACGCGCAGCGTCATCCGATCTTTGTCGAAATGCACGACGAAAACGTTCAGCGTGTGGCCGGCGATCTCTTGCGTCTCGACCGCCAAAATCTTGCCGACGCCATGGGTGGGGTAAACCACGAGATCCCCGGCGCCGAAGCTCAGTTTTTCGGCATTCTTCTCGGAATGCTTCTTGTCCTCTTTCTCTTTCACTGCCGTCGCCATCTCGCCCTCCGCGGGGGTGTCATCGGTCTTTGCCGAGCACGCAGAACCACGCTCCGATACAAGCGAGGTTCGCCCGCCCCCATCGGCTCAGCTACCCGGACCCATGTCACCGGGATAAGCACGCGGGCACCGCGTGCCATTTGTTACAATTAGCACAAAACGGCAGAAAAAGCCAGCACGGGAGCCATGCGGCTCCCGCAAATGCCCATACTTATTAGGTTTTTTCTACCTTTTCCCGGGATTGGGGTCGAAGTGCTTCTCGAACTTATCGGGAACATCCTTCCACTGGTCGGCATCCTCCGGGGGCGCGCCCTTCCGGGTGATATTCGGCCAGGACGAAGCATATTGCCGATTGATCTCGACCCATTTCTCGGCTGAGGGCTCGCTGTCGGGCACAATTGCCTCGGCGGGGCATTCGGGCTCGCAGACGCCGCAATCGATGCATTCATCCGGATGGATGACGAGCATATTCTCGCCCTCGTAGAAGCAGTCCACCGGACAGACTTCGACACAGTCCATGTATTTGCATTTGATGCAGGCTTCGTTGACGACATAAGTCATGGCGCATCACTCTCAGTAACGAAGTTCAGGGAAGTGGTCATCAGGCGGGCTGCATCCCCAGCCGCTGCAGCACGCGACGCTTGGCCTCGCCGCGTTCGTGATCGGAAACATCGATCAGCCCCGCGATCCGGCGCAGCAATGTGTCTTCGAGCGGATCGAGCACGCCGTCGGCATAAGCGACCTCCCACAGCATTTCGATGATCTCGATCTTGCGTTCGCGGCTTACCCGGTTGTTGACCGTGCTGGTGAAGCCGAAAAGCTGGGCCGACATCTCGACCCGGCGCTCGGCTGCAGCGATCAGCAACTGTGCGTCGTCCGGCGAGAGCGAGTAGCAGCGCTGCAACAATCGCCGCACGATCTCGCGCTCATGCGGATCGAAATCGCCGTCGACCACCTCGGCGGCTTCGAGCAGAAGCGCCGCGACTGCAAGCTGCAGCTCATCGCCGCCGTACGGAAGCTCGCCTTCGCCGTCTTTGAGCCACGCGAACAAGCGGTCCATCATCATGGCTCTGGCCTAGCATGGGGGTTCCAGGGGTTCAACCCCGCACAGAATATGGCTTTTTTTGCTTACCGCCGCGGCGCGCTGCGACGGTTTTTCCGGCAATTGTGCAGATAAACGCATTGGCCGAGGATCGCCGTCGCCAGCATCACGGCATTGGTTGCGACAAAGACCCAATCGCGCTGTAGCCAGCTATAGATAACAAAGCCGGTCGAGGCCGAGACCTGACCGACAAAGAGCCATTTGGAAACACCAGCCGTCGTCCCGGCGCGCCATTGCGTATAGACCTGCCGGCCGATGGTCGCGACCAGGATGGCCGCGGCGGCCCAGCCGATCAGCTCCGTCACCATACGAGCCAGCAACCCCGACCGACGCGCTTTGGTTCAGTCACGCGATGATTCGCCGCCTGGCCGCAGAATTCCCCATCCGCGACATATTCCCGCCGCTTAGTCCCGCCACATCTAGGGTGTCGGCTCGGGAGGCAAGAACATGAGCAGCATCGATGCAGGGTTGAGGGTTTCAGCGGCGGATGCGTCGATTACCCGGGCGAGAACGCCGCCACGCCGACAAGGGCTCCGGTTCGGGAACATCCTCGGCGGTTTTTTCCTGACCGGGATTTTCCTCGCCCTAAGCGCCGCGGCCTTCCCGCTCGCCGCCGTCTACAGCTTCATCTGGTGGGCGCAGCACTAAGCCTGCCGCCGCCTCAGCCGCCCAGCGCTTCCCGCAGGCGCTTGGCCAGATCGGCGCTGCTATAGGGCTTCACCAGCGACATAAATTCGGCGTCGCCGGCCCCGTCCGTGGTCCGGTTTGAATAGCCCGAGGTAATCAGCACTTTGACATCGGGGCGGCGCTGGCGGACTTCGCGCGCCAGATCGATGCCGCTCATGCCATTGGGCATCACGACATCGGTAAAGAGGAGATTGATCGGCTCGCCGCGCTCGATCACCTCGAGCGCTTCCTTGCCGCTAGTCGCCCGCAGCACGCGGTAGCCGAGCTCGGTCGTGGTCGCGACGACGTAATCGAGTACCAGGTCATTGTCTTCGACGACGAGGATCGTACCGCTGCCGCGCGGCATGGCGCCGACCGCGTCGAGAGGCTCACGGGTTGCAGCGCGGGCATCCGAGAGCGGGAGGAAGAGGCCGAAGCGCGCGCCTTGGCCCGGCGCGCTGTCGACGGCGATGTAGCCGCCCGATTGCTTGATGAAGCCGAAGACCTGGCTGAGACCCAACCCGCTGCCCTTGCCGATGTCCTTGGTCGTGAAGAACGGCTCGAAGACGCGCGAGGCAATGTCCGGGCTCATGCCGACGCCGGTATCGGCGACGGAGACGACAACATAGTCGCCCGGCAGGATATCGGCCGGCAACGGCACCCCCGTCCTGCCGACTGCGCGCCCGGGCGCGATGCTCAGCGTCTCGACCGCGATCCGCAGATTGCCACCTTTCGGCATGGCGTCGCGGGCATTAATGGCGTGGTTGAGCACCGCCGCCTCGAAATGCGTCGGATCGATCTTGCAAACGGCCGGTTGCTGGCTGAGCGCGAGCTCCACCGTGACCTGCTCGCCAACCGAGCGGCGGATGAAATCCTCGAGCCGCGCGAGCGATTTGTTGATGTCGATCGCTTCCGAGCGCAACCCGTCGCGGCGCGCGAAGACCAACAACTGGCGCACGATATCCGCGCAATCGCTTGCCGCGCGTCGCCCGGAGCGGATATGGCGCAGCCATTTCTCGTTGCCCGGGACATCGCGCAAGCCGTGTTCGAGGATTTCCAGATTGCCCAGAACGACCGTCAGCAGATTGTTGAAATCATGCGCGATGCCGCCGGTGAGCCGGCCGATCGCCTCGAGCTTTTGCGTATGCCAGAGCGCCTCTTCCGCGCGCGCCGAATTCTCTTTCTCGAGTTCGAGATCGGTTGCTACCGCGGCGAGCTCGCGTGTGCTTTCGGTGATCTTTTCGGCCAGCGTCGCATTGATCGTGCGCAGATTGCCCTCCGCGCGCGACACGCGCAGCAAGGCACCGACGGCGGCAACGAGCTCGGTCGAGTCGAAGGGCTCGATCAGATAGGCATCGGCGCCGCTTTCCAATGACGCGACGCGGTCGGCCGGATCGACGAAGGCCGCCGACGTCATCAGCACACAGACGCCGACACCGTTATCGCGCAGCTTGCGGCAAAGCTCGGTGCCCTTGATATCGGGCAGCTTGACGTCGAGCACCACTACTTCGGGCTTGGTGGCGACGATGATACGTAGCGCCTCGAAGCCTTCACGCGCCTCGGTGACCGAATGCCCCGCCTGCTCGAGGATGCGTCGTTTGACATAGCGCCCGGCATCGTTGTCATCGACCACAAGGACTTTGCCGGGCCCGGCGGTCATGCAACCGTTTCCTCGGCAGTCAACGCGCGGCGCATCGCCGCGATCAGAGCCGCGCTCGTCAGATCGGATTTCGACATGACCTCAGTGGCGCCGGCCCGTTTCAGATGTTGCGTATCCGCGGGGACGAGCGAGGTGAGAACGATTACGGGCGGCGATCGACCCATCGCTTCCGATGCGAGAAGCTGGAGGAAGCTCAGCCCGTCGATCGGCTTCATGTTGAGATCGAGGATGATCACATCCGGCTTTTCTTTGCGCGCCATCTCGAGACCGCTGAGCCCGTCGCTCGCCTCGCGCAGGTAGAAGGCGCCGCGCGGCAAAAGCTGGCGCACGAGGTAGCGGGCGATCTCCTCGTCATCGACGACCAGAACCTTGATGGCGACGCGCGCGCCGGTTAGCTCGTCGAGAGCCTGCAGGAACTGCGCATGATCGACCGGCTTGTCGAGATAGTGATCGGCGCCGAGGCTGCGCGCCTTGCGCTCGTCGCGCGTGCTCGTCACCACGAGGAAGGGGATGTTGTGCGTCGTTTCGTTGTGCTTGGTGTCGATAAGGAAGCGCCAGGCTTCCTCGCCTTCGAGCATGATGTCGAGAATGATCGCGCCGGGAATGATGCGCTCCAGCGCACGTTTCGCCTGCGCGGTCGAGCGCGCGGCAATAAGCTGGTACCGCGTACCCGCGAGGATGCGCTCCTGGTTGAGGATCTCTGCCGGATCGTCGTCGATCGCGAGGATCGGAATGCGGTTGGAATCGACGATCCAATCCGGATCGAGTTCGGCGCGGTCGCCGCTGAGCGGAAAGACCCGCGGTAGGGTGACGGCAAAGCGCGAGCCACAGCCGATCGCGCTGTTCACCGTGACGCTGCCGCCGAGGAGCTCGGCGAGCTTCTTCGATAGCGGCAGGCCGAGGCCCGTGCCTTTGACCTTCGCCTGCATGGCGTTCGCGACCTGGCCGAATTCCTGCCAGATCATTTCGATGTCCTTCTCGGCAATGCCGATGCCGGTGTCGCTGACGGCGAAAGTCACCATGTCGGTTGCCACCTCGAAGCTCGCGGTGACGCGAACCTCGCCATGCTCGGTGAATTTCAGCGCGTTGGAGATGAAATTGCGCAGGATCTGCGACACCTTGCTCTCATCGGTGCGCATCGCCGGAATCTCCGACGGTGGATCGAAGACGAGCGTGACCGCTTCGCCGACGAGCAGCGGCCGCAGCATGCCGCGCAGCGTGCTGAAGAGATCCCCGGCGGTGAATTCGACCGGCACGACAACGGTGCGTCCCGCCTCGACCTTGGCGAGATCGAGAAGATCGTTCACCAGCTCGGTCAGGCTTTCCGCCGCTTTCTGGATGAACTGCACCTGCTTCATTTGTTCGGGCGCGAGATCGCCGTCGACGCGCGAGGCGAGCAGGCGCGTCAACGCCAGAATCGAATTCAGCGGCGTACGGAATTCGTGGCTCATATTCGACAGGAACCGCGATTTCAGCTCGTCCGCCTGCCGCAGATGGTCGGCGCGGTCATTGAGCTCGGCATAGAGCGCGACGACACCGCGATTGGTGTCCTGCAATTCCTCGTTCAAGACGGCGAGCTGCTGCTGCCGATCGTTCAGCTCGTCGAGCTGAACCAGCATCTCCTGATTCTGCCGCCGGATTTCGGCGATCGGATCGAGTGCTTCATCCTTCGCCAGCGCCTCGCCGATCTGCGCGAGCAAAGTCGAGGAAACCAAGACGGCGCGCGGCAGCCGCTTGGTCATGGTGATCTTGGTGCCCTCTCCCGGCGCGGTTTCGACCGCGAACGCATCCATCAGCCGGCGCGCTCCGAGGATGCCGATACCCATGCCGGTGGTCGAGCGATGCAGGCCGTCGAGAATGCCGTCGATGTCCTTGATGCCCGGCCCGGCATCGCGCACGGCGATTTCGAGATAAGGCACGGCGTCCTTCTTGCCGAGACGATATTCGATGCGCCCGCCCTTGCCGTATTCGATCGCGTTACGCGCGATCTCCGACACCGCCGTGGTGATGCGCGTCTGATCCTGCGGCACGAAGCCGAGCAGCGCCGCGATCTGCCGCGTGCGCTGACGCGCCTGCACGATGTCGTGTTCCTGCTCGATCGCGATGGCGAGAAGACGCGCGGTCATGCCGCCACGCGCAGGACGGCGACCAGTGAATCATCGTTGGTGCGGCGGAAATCGCGGCTGATGAGACCGGCGATGATGCTTGGCCGGCACGCGGCGAGGCCGGGATAGGACGCCAAATCCCATTTCGCCGAGACGCCGTCGGAATGGAGAATGACCGTCGCGGCGCCGCTATAAGGATAGGTGAATTCCCGCACGCGGGGCGCGACGTGGCCCGCCGTCCCGTTCAGCGAGACCATGCGCTTGACCACGCCTTCGCTGACCAGCGCCGCGGCGATATTGCCGATACCGGAAAAGCGCACGAGCTGCGCCGGCCGGTCGACCCGTGCCACCGCGACGGCGGCACCGCGCGTCGGGGCAAGGGCGCGATGGATGGTTTCCATGACCCGGACGCTGTCCATCTGATCGCTCTTCTCGAAAGCTTCCACGGCGCTCCGCGCAGCCGAGGCAGCGTGTGGTCCGTGGCCGGAACCGTCAACAGCGAAGAGGCTCGGAACCCCGCTCTTGAGGCCAAAAGCCCAGGAATCGCCACATTCGAGCTCCCCTGGATAGGGAAGAAGGACGATGCCAATCTCGCAATCGCCCGCGACGCCGGCCGTGCCGTCTTCGGCAAGAATACGTGCCATGACGACGGTGCCGGCGCCCGGCCGCGAATAGATGTCAAAGATGTCGGCTTGTCGACGAATGGCGCCGAGACCGGTCCCCGGTGTACCCACCGTCGAGTAGCCATCCTCCAGCGAGCGCGCGACGTCGCGGATACCCGGCCCCTTATCCGCCGCCAGCACCTCGAGCCCGCGGCCGGTGCTGTCGGCAAAGCGCGTCAGCATGAGATGGCCATGGCTCGCATGCTTGAGGACGTTGCTCGCCATTTCAGTGGCGATGAGTGCCACGCGGCCAACGCGTAACTCGTCGAAGCCGAGTTCGCGCGCGATGGCTTCGGCGCTGCGGCGAGCGGCGGCAATCTGGCTTTGATCGGAGATGGCGATCAGCATGCGCTATCGCCAGCGGCCGAGCATTACCCTGGTCCCCTTACCGGGTGTCGATTGGATGTCGAATTCGTTCGAAAGGCGCTTGGCGCCCGAAAGGCCGAGGCCGAGGCCGCCGCCGCTGGTATAGCCATCGGTCATGGCGCGCGGGATGTCGGCAATGCCCGGCCCTTGATCGGTAAAGGTCAGTCGCAAGCCGCGGCGGACACCATCGCGCAGCGTCTCGATCAACAGATCGCCGCCACCGCCATATTCGAGCGTATTGCGCGCGATCTCGCTGGCCGCGGTCACCAGCTTGGTCTGATCGACGAGGCTGAAGCCGGCATCAACCGCCTGGACGCGAACAGCCTGTCGCACGCGCACCACGTCTTCGGCCGCTTTGACCGGCATCGTGGTGCTTTTCTCGATATTCAATCAGCCTGCTCCTCGTCGTCGATCAGACGACGGATCAAGGCGAGGCCGGAATCGACATTGAGCGCGGTCTTCACGCCGGTCAGTTGCAGACCGAGCTCGACCAGGGTGATCGCAACCGCCGGGCGCATCCCGACGACGACAGTGACCGCGTCGAGCACGCGCGTCATCGCGGCGATGTTGTTGAGCATGCGGCCGATGAAGGAGTCGACGATCTCGAGCGCGGAGATATCGATCATCACGCCGCGCGCCCGCGTCTCGACGACTTTGCCGGTCAGCTCGTCCTGCAACGCCATCGCCAGCCGGTCGTGCATATCCACCTGGATGCTGACCAGCAGGCAATCGCCGATCTTCATGATCGGGATCTGCTCCATCGCGCTTACTCCGCCAGCTTGGCGTCGTTAGCCTGAGCCGTTGGTTTGGCGCGATCGACCACCGTCTTGCCGAGGCGGCGCAGCGCAAGCGCGAAGGCGTCGGCCATGGTCGCTTTCGACACGACGTTGAGCTCGACACCGAGATGCACGATCGTCTGCGCGATCTGCGGGCGGATGCCGCTGATGATGCAATCGGCGCCCATGAGACGCGCCGCCGAGACGGTTTTCAGCAGATGCTGCGCCACCAGCGTATCGACGGTCGGCACACCGGTGATGTCGATGATCGCGATTTGCGCGCCGGTGCTGACGATCGTCTGCAGCAGATTCTCCATCACGACTTGCGTGCGATTGCTGTCTAGGGTGCCGATCAGCGGCAGAGCGAGAACGCCTTGCCACAGAGTGACGACCGGCGTCGACAACTCGAGCAGCTCATCCTGCTGACGCTGGATCACCCCTTCGCGGCTCTTCTGGAAGACCTCGGTCGTGTAGAGGCCGAACTTGTCGAGCAGCAGCGTGATGATCCAAACCTCGCGCGCGAGCGCGACCGCATCCTTACCGAGCTCGCGGCCGAGCAGGTCGAAGAGCGGCGCTTTCAGCGAGAAAACGAAAGTCGCGGTCTGCGTCGGTGTCGCGCCGCGCAACGCCCGCGCGCGCGAGACTTCTTCCAGCACATGCCGCGCCTCGCTCCAGGACGGGGTGGCGATGTCCTCGAACTGACCGGTCGCCGCCGCGGCGCGCAGGGAATCGAGAAAGCGCGCGGAGTAATCGCGCAGCTCGGCCTGATCCTCGTTGCTGCCACGATTGGCGGCGCGTTGCTGATCGATCCATGCTGCGAGAAGCGCATCGCGGTGCTTGGCGATCAATTGCGGAAGCAAAACATTTTCGGCTGTGGCCATAGATCGTTCTCTCGCAGGTCCGTTGAAAACCGAAGAGTGGTAATGAGCCGAAAACCGGGGCACGCATGCGCTCTTTTGAGCCGCTTGTTATGCCTTCCCGAGATAAGCCCGGTCCTCGCCGCGCCCATTCTACGGGCGAAGCCTCTGATGTCACGCGCGATTTCGGATGACGCCCGCTATGTCGGCGAGCGCACTTAAAAGCAGCGGATCTCAGGCGTTGCTAGCGAGTGCCTTGCGGACTTCAGCGAGCAGGACGTCGCTATCGACCGGCTTGCGCAGCACCGGTCCAATCGCTTCATCGGTCGGCACGTCGAAAGCCGAGACATAGACGACCTTCAAACCGCGATGACGCATGCGCGCCATCCGCGTCAACGCGAAGCCATTGACGCCGGGAATGACGATATCCATCAGCAACAGATCGAGCTGCTTCTTCTCGTCGAGGATTTCGAGCGCCTGGCGGTAATCCGGCGCTTCCACGGCCTCGAATCCAGCATCCGCCAGCATCTTGACGGTCGCATAACGAAAAGCGTCATCGTCATCAACGACGAGGACTCGAGCGGACATTTCCAATTTCCCCAGCTAGCCTCTTAAGCCGTATCCTATTATCTTTCACGTCACCGCCAAGTGCAAAATTGCTGCGTCCAAATGCAAATTCGATGTGGCATGCCTATTTTCACAGCAAAATCGCGCCGATCAAATTCGCGCGACGGATGACATGACACAACTGGTTTCAGTGTTGCGGCGCGGCTACGGCATCGCCTGCTCGACCGTGATCTATCGCTGCAATCTGTTGAAGCTGCGTCGAGCAAGGGCTTTCTATCGCCAATTCATTCAGCCTGGCGATCTGTGCTTCGATATCGGCGCGCATGTCGGCGACCGCCTCGCACATTTTTTGAGTCTTGGTGCGCGCGTCGTCGCGGTCGAACCGCAGCCGCGTCTCATGGCCGGATTGAAGCGTCGCTTCGGCGATGATTCGCGAGTCATTCTCATTAGCGCGGCGCTCGGCGCGGCGCGCGGCAAGGCCAAGCTTGCGATTGATCCCGCGCATCCAACAGTTGCGACGCTGTCGCCCGACTATATCGCGCAAGCCGGTGAGAGCCGCGGCTTTCGCCATGTGCGATGGCGCGAGGAAGTGGAGGTTGAGGTAACGACGCTCGATACACTGATTGCCGCGCATGGCGTGCCGGCTTTCTGCAAAATCGATGTCGAAGGCTACGAGCATGCGGTGCTCGAGGGCCTGTCACGGCCGCTGCCCGGCCTATCGATCGAATATTTGCCGGCAGCGCTCGATCCGGCACTCGTTGCCATCGCGCGGCTCAACCGCCTTGGCGCCTATCGCTTCAATCGCTCGATCGGTGAGAGCATGACCTTGGCTATTCCGCGCTGGCTCGGCGCGGCCGAAATCGGTGCCGAGCTCAAGCGCCTGCCGCGCACCGACAAGGCCGGCGATATCTATGCCTTCCTCGACGATGGCGCCGTCAGTCGATAAGCTGACATTCATGAGCAAGGCCTTCACCAAAGAGACCGATGCCGCGGACGACGATGGACTTGAAGGCGGGGCGCCGGAAGGCGGCGCGCCGCTACCGAGCGGTCTCAAGAATTACATGACGCCGCAGGGCTTCGCCGCCATGCAGGACGAGTTGAAGAAGCTTGTGCGCGAGGATCGGCCGAAAGTGGTCGAGACCGTCGCCTGGGCGGCGGGCAATGGCGACCGTTCCGAGAATGGCGATTACATTTACGGCAAGCAGCGGCTGCGCGAGATCGATCGCCGCATCCGCTATCTCACCAAGCGCCTGGAAAGCGCCGAGGTCGTCGATCCAACGCGGCAGACGCGGCGCGATCAGGTGTTCTTCGGCGCGACCGTCACCTATGCGACAGAAGACGGCACCGAGAACACCATCACCATCGTCGGCGTCGATGAGGCGACATCCGATGCGAAGCGCGTGAGCTGGGTGTCGCCGATCGCGCGCGCGCTCTTGAAAGCACGCGAAGGCGACACGGTCGATCTCAACACGCCGGCGGGCGTGGAGACGATCGAGGTGGTCGCGATCGACTATCCGGACACCAATTGACGATGGCCAAGCCCCGCGTCGTTCTGCTGCATTTCATCGCCCAGATGCCGATGGCCGGCATTGCCTGGCAGGCGCTGCAATATCTCGTCGGTCTGCAAAAGCTCGGCTATGACACGTGGTATGTCGAGAATCACGGCGCCAACCCCTACGACCCGCGCGCCAACAGCGTGATGATGGATTGCAGCTACAATGTTGCTTTCCTCAAAGATTCGATCGAGCGCTTCGGCTTCAAGGACCGCTGGGCGTATTGGGATGCAATCAACGACGTCTATCACGGCCTGTCGCGCGAGCGCGTCTTCGAGCTGCTGAAAAGCGCCGATGCGCTGATCAATCTCTGCGGCGCGACCAAGTTGCGCGAAGAGCACATGGCCTGCCCGGTGCGCATCATGGTCGACACCGATCCGGTCTATGAGCAGATCAAATACGCCAAGGCCTATCCGGGTGCGCGCGCCTATCTCGACGCGCATACGCATTTCTTCACCTATGGCGAAAATGTCGGTGGGCCGGGATGGATCGTGCCGCTTTGCGGCATTCCTTGGCAGCCGACGCGGCCGCCGGTCGAGGTCAGCCTTTGGCCCGAGACGCCGGGCGCGCCCGAAGCCTTCACCACCATCGCCACCTGGGAGAACAAGGGCAAGAACATCGAGTTCGAAGGCGAGCATTATGTGTGGTCGAAGCATGTGAATTTCCTCCGCATGCTCGACGTGCCGAGAGACGCGGAGGTGCCCTTCACCATGGCGATGCTGCCGCCGACACAAGAAATCGAGGCACAAGTCACCGCCGCCGGCTGGCGCCTCACCGATCCGCGGCCGGTCTCGGCTACGATCGATGCTTACGGCGATTTCATCCGCGGCTCGCGCGCCGAGTTCACCGTGGCGAAAGATATCTACGTGCGGCCGAAAAGCGGCTGGTTCAGCGACCGCAGCGTCTGTTATCTTGCCTCCGGCCGGCCGGTCGTCACCATGGCGAGCGAGTTCAGCCGCTTCTATCCCGTGGGCGAAGGCCTTTTCGAATACACCGATAAGGCGGGCGCCCTGGACGCGATTGCAGCGGTGAACGCCGATTACACACGGCATGCCAAGGCGGCGCGCCGCATGGCCGAGGAATTTTTCGCCTCTGAGCGCGTTGTCGGCAAAATGATGAAGGACGCCGGGCTTTAAGCCTCATGGCTTAGAAAACCGGCTGGGTTGCGTCGCGCTTATGCGCGTGGAGAACGGGTCGGGATGAGTACGACGGAACTGCCGCGACAGGCGGCACGTACCGAATTTGGTGCTGCGCGCTGGGCGGTGCCGTCCTGGGACGGGCTCGCCTGCATCCTCTTTGGCGTCGTCGCGATCATCGCCCTGCTCACCTTCCAGGATTACGGCGTTACCTGGGACGAGGACGGCCATAATTGGTACGGCGTCTTCGTCCTAAATTATTACGTGTCGGGCTTCAGCGATCTGCGCGCCCTGCACTGGATGGATTTTATCAATTACGGCGCGGTCTTCGATGCGACCGCGGCCGCGCTCAACACCGTCTCGCCTTTCGGTACCTACGAGACCCGGCACCTCCTCAACGCGCTGATCGGCGTTATTGGACTGGTCGGAACCTGGAAGCTCGGCCGCGCGCTCGGCGGGCCGCGCGTCGGCTTCCTCGCCGCGCTCTTCCTCGTGCTGATCCCGAATTATTACGGCCAGATGTTCAACAACCCGAAGGACATTCCCTTCGCGGCAGGCAGCATCTGGGCGCTCTACTACCTCGTTCTCATCATTCCGAGCTTGCCGCGGCCGCGCTGGCAACTCGTGTTGAAGCTCGGCCTCGCTTGCGGCCTGACGCTCGGCGTGCGCGTCGGCGGGCTGCTGCTCTTTGGGTATCTCGGCATGCTGCTCAGCGTCTTCGCGCTATGGCGTGCGCTCGAGACGCGGCGCGTCGGTGTTCTCTTCCGCGACGGCATTATCAGCGGCTTCCGCGTCTTCATTCCGGTGGTCGCCATTGCCTATCCGGTAATGCTGGTCTTCTGGCCCTGGGCCCAGCACGGACCGATCGCCAATCCGCTCTCGGCGCTCGCGACCTTCTCGCATCAAGAATTCCCGTTCCGCACGCTCTTCGCCGGCCATTACATCATGGCCGCCGACCTGCCCTGGACTTATTTGCCGGTGCACATCCTCCTGGCGCTGCCGGAGGTCGTGCTCTTGCTGTTGATCGCGTCGCCTTTCGTAGCGCTCTTCCTGCTGTGGCGCGACTTCAGCGCGATCGGCCGCAATCGCATGCTGATGCATTTCATGGTCGTTTTTGCGATCTTGTTCCCTGTCGGCTATGCGATCGCGATCAAGGCCATACTATTCGACGGCATGCGGCATTTCATCTTCGTGCTGCCGCCGATCGCGGCGGTGACCGCGCTGCTCGCCGATCGCGCCTGGCGCAAGCTCACCGCGCCGAAACTGCGTCGCGCGACTGTCGCCGCTCTCGTGCTTTACGGCATCGTGCATATCGGCATGATGGCGCGGCTCCATCCCGACGAATACGTCTACTACAACGCCTTCATCGGCGGCACCAAAGGCGCGCAAGGTCTCTTCAAGCTCGATTACTGGGCCAATTCCTATGACGAGGCCGTGCACGGGTTGCGCGACTATCTGAAGGCACAATACGGCGCCGATTTCATGGATCACGATTTCACCGTCGCGGTCTGCGGCCCGCCCGGCTCCGCCGCCTATTACTTCCCCTCGAATTTCATTTTCACCGATGATCGCGAGAACGCAGATTTCTTCATCGCCTTCACCAAGGATGATTGCGATAAATCTCTGCCCGGCACCGTGGTCTATCGCGTCGAGCGCATGGGGACGTTGCTGTCGCTCGTGCTCGACCGCCGCGCCATCGTCGCTGGCATCCGTCGGCCCGGCCTGTTCGCCGGCGCCAATTAACACGCGCGGGCGGCCATGGAACGCCGCGAATATGAGCGCCTCGCCGCCGTCGAAGAGAGCGGCTGGTGGTTTCGCAGCCTGCACGCCAACCTCATCCACGCCTGGCAGCGCCGCGGCGCACAGGCAAGCGATGCGATCCTGCTCGATGCCGGCTGCGGCACCGGCGGCTTGCTGACGAGGCTTGCAGAAGCCGCGCCGTTGGCGCGGCTTTACGGGCTCGAATTCGATCCCGGCGCGGCGCAAACCGCGCGCGACAAGAGCGGTGCGAGCCTCATGGTCGCCTCGGTGCTCGCACCGCCACTCGCACCGCAATCCTGCGATGCCATCTTCAGCGCCGATGTGCTGTGCCATCGCGGCGTCGAGCCGGCTGAGGCGCTGGCGGCGCTCGCGCCCTGTCTCAAGCCGCGCGGGCTTCTCGTGCTCAACCTGCCCGCCTATCGCTGGCTGTTCTCGGGCCATGA
The DNA here is from genome assembly GCA_035573175.1 of Allostellaceae bacterium. Classification (GTDB taxonomy): domain Bacteria; phylum Pseudomonadota; class Alphaproteobacteria; order ATCC43930; family CGMCC-115725; genus CAIKMD01. The sequence continues at coordinate 5,743 of DATMZZ010000292.1, read as the reverse complement.
TCTCGCGGTCGACAATGTGCGGCGCTTCGGCGCCAGCGAGGTCCGCGCTCTGCTGCGCGCCGCCGGTTTCGTCGAGATCCGCATCGGCTATTGGAACAGTGTCCTCTTCCCGCTGATGGTGGCGCAGCGCCTGATCCATCGCGGCGCCAAGAGCGATGTCGCGCTGCTGCCGCCGGTCGTCGAGTGGCTATTCACCTCTACCTTGCGTTGTGAGCTGGCGCTCGCCGCCTGCGGCTTGCGTTTGCCCTTCGGCGGCTCAATCCTAGCGACTGCAGTGAAGCCATGACCTACGCCCTGAGCATCGTCATTCCCGTCTACAACGGCTCCGATAGTATCGGCGAGCTGGTCGACGCACTCGAAGCACTCGACGTGCCGGGTGGGCATGAGCTCATCCTCGTCAATGATGCGAGCCCGGATTCGAGCCTGCTCGAATGCCAGCGGCTGCAAGCGCGCGCCAAGGTGCCGATCACCCTCGTCGATCTGGCGCGCAATTTCGGCGAGCACAATGCGGTGATGGCCGGCCTGCGCGAAGCGAGCGGCGCGCATATCATCACCATGGTCGATGATCTGCAGAACCCGCCGGGCGAGGTGCTGCGCCTGCTGCATTACGCGCAGAAGACCGGCAAGGATGTGATCTACACCCATTATGCCAAGAAACAGCACGCTGCCTGGCGCAATCTCGGCAGCCGCTTTGCCAATTGGTGCGCCGACAAAGTGCTCGACAAGCCGAAGGGGCTTTACCTCTCAAGCTTCCGCTGCATCAGCGCTTTCGCCGCACGCCAGGTTGTGCAGTATCGCGGCCCCTTCCCCTATGTCGACGGGCTGATCCTGCAAGCGACACAGAGCATCGGCACGTTGCAGGTCGAGCATCTGCCGCGTCATGTCGGGCGCAGCAATTACACGCTATCGCGGCTGGTCCGTCTCTGGACCAGCATGTTCATCAATTTCTCGGTGATGCCGCTCCGCATCGCGACCTTCACCGGCTTTGCGATGAGCGGCCTCGGCCTTTGCGGGGCGATCTGGGCACTCGGCACCGCGCTCTTCGAAGGCACGCCGCCCGGCTGGGCCTCGCTCACCGTCGCGACGCTGCTGCTCCTCGGCGTGCAGCTCATCATGCTCGGCATTATCGGCGAGTATCTCGGCCGGCTTTATCTGACCGTGAACCGCAAGCCGCAATCGGTCGTGCGCTCTGTGTCGCGCGCCGAGCCGGTCGAGCGCCGCGGCGCACAGCCGGCGATCATCAGCCGGAACTGATCGCTTAACTGATCGCTTTCAGGGCCGCGACAACGCGCGCGGCCTTATCCTCACCGAGCTCAGGGAACATCGGCAGGCTCAGCACTTCGCGTGCCGCGCGCTCGCTTTCCGGCAACCCGCCCGGCCCGAGCGCGACGCGATCCTGATAGGCGGGCTGCAGATGAACCGGTACCGGATAATGGATGTTGGTGCCGACGCCGCGCGCTTTCAGCGCCGCTTGCAGCCCATCGCGATCGCGGCAACGCAGCACATATTGATGGAAAACATGCGTGCCGCCAGGACGGCGCGCCGGCAATCCAATACCGTCGCACCAGCGCAGCCCGTAATCGTAGATGCCGGCAATCGCCTGGCGCCGGCCATTGTCGCCGTCGAGATGACGCAGCTTCACGCGCAGGATCGCGGCCTGCATCTCATCGAGGCGTGAATTCATGCCGGTGCGATCGCTGATATAGCGCCGGCGCCAGCCATATTCGCGCAGCTCCTTGAGCCGCGCCGCCAGAGCCGCGTCATTCGTCAGCACGGCGCCGCCATCGCCGATGCCGCCGAGATTCTTCGTCGGGTAGAAGCTGAACGCCGCAAGATCGCCGATGCCGCCAAGCCGCCGCCCGTCGAGAAAAGCGCCATGGCTCTGCGCGCAATCCTCGATGATGCGAAAGCCATGCTTCTGGGCGAGCGCGCCGATCGCATTCATATCGGCGCCGAGCCCATAAAGATGCACCGGAATGACTGCGGCAACACGGCCCGGCGCTTTGGCGAGCGCCGCTTCGAGCTTCGCGGGATCGATCGTATAGGTCGCGGGATCGATATCGATCAGCAGCGGCTTCGCGCCGGCGAGCTCGACCGCCGCGACGGTCGCAACCGCGGTGTGCGAGACCGTCGCGACGTAATCATCGGGGCCAAGATCGAGCGCTTTCAGCGCCAGCACCAACGCCTCGGTGCCGCTCGCCGCGCCGATGCCATGGCGCGTGCCGATATAGGCGGCGAATTCCTGCTCGAAGGCTTCGACCTCGGGGCCGAGGATGTAGCGTCCGCCATCGAGCATGCGCGCGAGAGCGGCGTCGATCTCCGCTTGATGGGCGCGGTAGCCGGCACGCGGGTCCGCCTGGGGAACCAGAGAAGATGCGATGGGTGGGTCAGACATAGTGGTTTCCGTGTTCGCGGAAATAATCGATGGAGCGTTTCAAACCGTCTTCGAGCGGCACGCTATGCTGCCAGCCAGTGATGGCGCGGAACAGCGTGTCGGAGGCGAAGTAATCGCCGATATCGATGCGCCGACGCTCGGCAGGGAATTCATGGCGCGCGAAAGTTCCGCCGCCATTTGCGGCGACCAGAAGCTCGGCAAGTTCGTCGAGACTCACCGGCCGCTCGCCGCCAAGATTGAACACCTTGCCTTTGGTTTCGGGCGTCAGCGCCGCGAGGAGAAAGGCATCGACCGCGTCGTCGACATAGGTGAAATCGCGCTTCTGCTCGCCGCCCCAGACTTCGAACGGCTTGCCTTCGAGCACCGCTTTTAGCCACACCCCGACGAAAGTCTGACGCGCATCCTTGATACGCATGCGCGGTCCATAGGTGTTGGTGAGACGCAACGCCGTCGCCTGGATGCCATACACATCGTGATAGAGGATGTGATAGGCCTCGCCCGCCATCTTGTTGACGCCGTTGACGTCGACCGGATGCAGCAGATGCCTTTCATCGACCGGCAGATAATCGGGCCGGCCATAGATCTGGCGCGTCGAAGCGAAGACTACGACCGCTTTTGGGCATACCGCGCGGCAGGCTTCGAGCAAGGTGAGCTGCGCCAGGCAATTGATCTCGAGATCGGTCACCGGGTCGTGCATCGAATCGAGATGGCTGGTCTGGCCGGCGAGGTTGAAAAGATAGTCGCAGCCCCCGAGCAGCTCGCGCATCCGGGCCGTGTCGCGGATATCGGCGATCTCTACCCGCACCCGGTCGGCGATCTCGGCGATGTTGAAACGGTTGCCGCCGTAATTCGGCAGCAGGCTGTCGACCAGGATCACCCGGCTGCCCAATGCCGCGAGCTTGGCGGCCAGATTGGAGCCGATAAAGCCGAGCCCGCCGGTCACAACGACCTGCGCCCGATCGAATTTCGCTAAATTTCTTTGAGCTAGATCAACTGCCATGGCGCAATATCTGTGATTTGGATTGAGAATTAAGGTATAAGCTACCGGAATCGTGCTGCAATTTCACCGATGACCGGTCCGCTCTCTTTCAGCGGCTTGATGTGCCGCTCGCTCACCCTGGCGGCGCTTTCGATGCTGGCGGCCTGCGCCTCGCATGTCTCGGCACCCTCTGCTCCGCCGCCGCTGAGTCGTAGCGACCAGCAATGTCTGGCCGAACTCAACCGCCTCGGCGTCCAGTATCAGGTCGAACCTCAATCGGCAACCACAAGCCATGCCTGCCTCGTCCAAAACCCGATCCGCGTCTCCGCGGCGACCATCCCCTTCAGCCGGTCGACCGTCGCCGCCTGCAATTTCGTACTGAAATTCGACGAATTCGAGCGCCAGGTGATCCGGCCGCTGGCGAAGCGCACCTTCGGCCACGACCTAAAGGAGATCGTCCATTTCGGCGCCTATAACTGCCGCCCGACCCATTCCGGCCGCGAGAGCGAGCATGCCCATGGGCTGGCGATGGACATCGCCGGATTCGAACTCACCGACGGTACCATGATCTCGGTGAAGCAGGAATGGAGCAAACGGGGTAAAGGCCGGGACTTCCTACGCGCGGTCGCCGCGCAAGCCTGTCACTATTTCAACGAAGTGCTCGACCCGGATACCGATCGCGACCATGTCGATCACATTCATCTCGACCTTGGTCGCTACAAATACTGCATCCACCATAGGTGACGCGTAACGACACTGGCCCCGGATCGCGCCGCTGCGCGGCTGTCCGGGGTTGATCCGGGAACAAGCCCCGGATCAAGTCTCGAACACCGCATCGTCTTCGAAGAGCGAGACCCAGCCCGGCGCCGATGGCTCGAGCGCGATCGGCGGTGTCGGTTCGTCGTAAAGCAGCTTCGCTTCCGCCGGCGGGCCGCGCCGCGCGCCGAGCGCGCGGACAATAAGCCGCCGCCGCTGATGCGGCAGCTCGACCACGATGACGTCGCCAACGCGCACCGCGTGATGCGGCTTTACCCCGTCGCGGCCATCGATACTGACGCGTCCTTCGGCGCAAACCCGCGCGGCCAGCGAGCGCGTGCGCGCGAGCCGCGCGAACCACAGCCATTTATCGAGGCGCAGGGTCGCGGGTGACGGTGTTTCGTTTCTCATCGGGCGAAGGTCAACGCTGCTAGTTTCGCGAAAGGACTGTCGGCGCGCGGGCGATCGGTGGCGGCAAACCGTTTCTTCGCCGGGCGCGCATGGAAAGTGGTGCCGCTTTCTTCATGGATGGCGCGATAACCGAGATCGGCGAGCATCGATGCGAGATCGTGGCGCGAAGCGCTGGCGAGGCTCAGCAATTCGGGCGTCACGCCGAAAGTGCCTTGGCGCGCGAGGCGCCGCGCCACCACGGCAAGGCCTTCCACCTTATCGACGCGCAAGATGCGCGGCCCGAGCACGCGATAGCCGATAGCGCGATAAGCGTCCCCGCTGATCGCGCGATCGCGCGGCGCCGCGACGCCGCCGGGAAGCTTCGGCACCTCTTGCTTGCTGTGGATCGACCAGAGCAGCGCGGCGCTGGCCATCGCGTCGCGCTTCAGCATGCCGTCGAGATAGACCGTCTCCGTACCGAGCCGCACGCCGTGCTTGGCGAGGAGCTTGCGATCCTTGCCACTAAGTCCGGCGCATTGCGCCGCGACCGCACTCGCCGGCAGCACACCGAGCGCTTCGCAAAGCTGATAGACCAAGCCACGCGCCGCGCCATCGAATTCGGCGTGACGCAGCCGCACCAGCGGCGCGAGACAGCGGCGCTTCTCCATGCCCCAGAAGGAAGCGAGCCGGCGGCGGATCGTCTCGCGCAGCGGCGAATCGAGCGAATGGCCGGCGAAGACTTCGATCTGCGGATCGAGCGCGCTTTCGCCTGCTATCAAGCGCCCAACGACACCGCCGCGCCACAGCAGCTTGCCCTCGGGATCGAGCGCGAATTCGTCATCGGGCGCGGCGGCAAGCTCGCTGACCCGCGCCTCGATCTCGCCGCGCAGCACGCGGTTTGCCGCGGCCAGCAAAGTTTTGCTGGCCTCTGTGTTTGGCACGGCGTCGGGCACGAAGCGGAAGCCGTCGAGCCGGCCGACCGGATGGCCTTCGACCTTCACTTCACCGGCGCGGCTCACCGAGGCGAGCAATTCGCGCGACGACGAGAGCTGCTTCACCAGGAACGCGGAGCGGCGATCGACGAAGCGCTGGGTGATGCGGTCGTGCAGCGCATCGGAGAGATGATCCTCGATCGCGCGCGCTTTCTCTTGCCAGCTTGGCGCATCGACCAGCCAATCGGAACGATTGGCGATGTAGGTCCAGGTGCGGATATGCGCGATCCA